>NZ_AP022841.1 GCF_011764505.1 Legionella antarctica | reverse complement strand
GCGCTGCCAGCCAAGGAAGCGAGGAACGAGCGAGGCTGGTAGTCCCTGGTAGCCTTAGAGCCGGATGTTTTGCCGCAGGCAAAATATAAGGCATCCGAAAAGGCGTCAGTCATTGGGGTAGCGTTGTTTTTGAACCCCGAATGGGGTGAAAAAACAAGCGGACACAGGACGGCCAGGGCCGCCGGAGGCATACTTGTCGCGTTTGCGAGTCGATTTCAGCCATGGATGGCTAAAATCAATCACGAGCTTAGCGACACTATCGAAAACCATAAAAAGCACCACGAACCACCCTATCCTATTATTTTTACAGCCACTTTCATGCTGATTTTTTTTGATTCAGCAATTCACCCATTTGAAATAGTTCCTCATTAATGAGTTCATATTGCTCAATAAAGTACAAATAATCATCCGTTGATTTTTGTGTTGCAGCAGGATTCAAACCACCATTGAGTGCTTTTTCATACACAGCTGTTGCACGGTCTAGTTCTTGCTCGACTACGCGTTGCTGTATGCACAGTGCATCGTATTGTGCCCAATTAGATTGAATAGGCTGTATGGATGCCCCCTTACCATCTGAGGCCATTAATGCATCAAGCGCTTGTGCATACTCTCGCGCAATCTCGGTACTTTTTGTGATTTTAGATTGGATTGAATCAAGCACAGCTTGTGATACGAAATGGCCACCTTGTTCGCGCTCATACATCTCACGCAAATAAGATTCGTTAAAGTTACGTTCGCTGATGACTTCAGTGAGTGCTGATTTTAATTCCTTGATTCGTCCCTGAGGCGTTGAAGACTTATTTATCGATGACAATGAGATAGGTGCTACACCGGGGGCTTCAGCAATAGGAGCCTTAAAGAATCGACCAAAGTCCGAGTGGTTATAAAAGCCTTTAGGGATCATCCAGCGACGGGTGCGGATAAGCTTTGAGATGATTTGAAGTTTGTGGTTGAAGTTACTGATGCCTTTGAACTGATGTTCGTTGGTAACTGAAAAGACGATTTCTGCAAAGAGCTGATTTGGGTTTGAAATCAAGGTGCTATCAGATTCTTTGATTTGGTTTATGACGCCCTTGATGTAGTTCTTTTCACGATTACTTAGGAGCTCACCCATATGGGCTTCAATGGCGTAGGTTTTGAATTTAGGATTTTGTTTATCCACAATGGAATCATTGATAACTGTACTGTTATTAACAATACATTGTAGTTCTTTTTCTTTATATATGGGTAAAGCCAAGTTGTCCTTTTCGATAACGTCAACTTGGCACGAATTAACAGGCTCAGAGGGTTGTTTATGAGCTTTGGGTTGATTTTCCACAACAGGTACGTTGTTGATTGTGTTATTTTGTCCTAGTGTTGTTAGTACTTTGTCAGTGATGCGAATATACAAGTGCTTTTTATAATACTTGGTGCAGTGGGTTTCAATTAGGTTTTCTTCTCGAAAACTCTTGATAAATCTATTGATGGTGCGTGGAGAAACGGAGCATTCTTTGGCTATCTCTTCGATGGGGCGTGTAAACCATATTTTATTATCTTCTAAAGTGTATTTTGATATTTGCCACCAAAAAATGAATTTATCTAATACGGCTGCTTTATTCTTATTGTTGTCAGTTAGTGAGAGTAGTTTATCAAAATGCGCATGATAAATTGAACATAAGTTCCCCATAGATAATATCCTTATCTTATTGTTTTTTTTTGGGAACGAGACTAAAATGGTAAACGAAATACCAAAAATATCGGTCGAATGATATTCTCTTTTAGCTTCGTTCTAAGCTAGTTGTTTTGGTAAAGAAGGGTTTGCCGACCCTTCTTTACTATTGTTTTTGATCATCCAATCTACCTATAATTTTTCCTTAATATTCAATATACCATCGAATTTAATTTTTCTTTTTCTGTGTGTCAATACCAAAAAACAGCGATATCTATTGAGTTTCATGGCAATAAGAGACACAAAAATTTGTGTGGTTTATCTATATAAGGGACACAAATATTTGTTTTCTCATTCTTGATAAAAGACACAAAAATTATGTAATTTTCGAAGGTTTAAATTTATATAGTTTAATCTATTCAATGAATAAATAACTAATGACAAACGGTTGGTAGTTTTGAGATAAGAGACACAAAAATTTTGTATTAGATCCTAATTAAGAGACACAATAGATCGAGTTTCTATAGATATTTAAGAGACACATAAATATAACAAAAAAAAATTAAAAAACATTAAATTAAATCTGATCCTCACTTCTAATAATTCGATAATTCCACGATTTTCAGATAATTTTAAAAAAAACGTTGACCGCGAGCGCGGATCGTATATAGTTAAATAACTAACTATTCTTAAAGGTTTGATAATGAAAACAATAAGCGCTAAGGACTTCTCTTCTTTAATAAATGTTTCCCCTCACTTAATCTATAAAATCATTAAAGAACATAATATATCAGTTGTTCCTTTAGGAAATAAGAATGCGTTGCCGCCAGAGAGTATTAGAAAAATATTAGAGCTACGTGGTTTTAAATTCAAAAAACATAACTCTAAGCCTTTAGTAATTAATGTGTTTGGTATGAAGGGTGGAATTGGAAAAACCTCTATAGCCACAGCTCTTGCAGAGGGTTCTAGTAGGCTAGGTTTTAGGGTTTTGGCAGTCGACCTTGATATGCAAGGAAACTTGACTCAGTCTTTTAATATGAAAAAACATGGCCAGCCAGTGTTGTATCATGTGATTGTAGGCGATAAAAATATTAAGGATGTTATTATACCCGTTACCCCTAATCTGCATTTACTCCCCTCATCGTTGGATAACTCTCAAATTGAACATGTATTAAACTCTAAACAGTCTATTAATATTACTAATTTCTTCGACGAGATGTTTGATTCCATTATGTCAGACTATGATTTAATAGTAATCGATTGCCCTCCTTCTATACATAAGATAACTGTTTGCGCTTCTTGTTTTGCAACGGAAAATTTAATACCTATCAATGCTGATATAGATTCTTTTGATGGTGTTGTAATGACTGTTTCTGAAATAGAAAAAATTGAGCGATCATTTAAGAACTTATCAATTAAAATTAACTACAAAATCATATTTAATAAGTATGATGCGAGAGAAAAGCTCAGTTTAAACATTATGGGCTCTATTAGTGAGCGAAAGAATCTTAAAGATAATCTCTTGCCTATAGTTATTCGAACTAATACTGCTTTTAAAAATACTAAGGCAGATGGGGAGTATATTTTTGATTTAAAAAAATCTACGGCTAAAGAAGATTGTTTTTCTTTAATATCTGAGCTAACAGGCTTAACTGACTGGTTGGCCAGAGGAAAGTCAAATATTAGAGATCTTGAGACTACCGTTGCTTAGAATAGGGATCTTTTATGAATATTGAAGAAATGCTTAAGCAACAGAAAAAGCGTGGTTTAAAGCAAAATACTATAAAAGCAAAGATGCAAAGTTATGATGACTATGTAAATGATGATACGTCTCCAAGACCCTACAATACACCGAATGTTTTAGATTTATTTAAAGATACACCCCTCTTCATAAGAGACACAGAAAGTGCGTTAAGTTCTGGCTCTATAAGAGACACAGAAGGTACGTTAAATCCTGGCTCTATAAGAGACACAGAAAGTGCGTTAAATCCTGGCTCTATAAGAGACACAGAAAGTGCGTTAAATCCTGGCTCTATAAGAGACACAGAAAGTGCGTTAAGTTCTGGCTCTATAAGAGACACAGAAGGTACGTTGAGTTCTGGCTCTATAAAAGACACAGAAGGTACGTTAAATCCTGGCTCTATAAGAGACACAGAAGGTACGTTGATTTCTGGCTTTATAAGAGACACAGAAGGTACGTTGATTTCTGGCTCTATAAAAGACACAGAAAGTACGTTAAATCCTGGCTCTATAAGAGACACAGAAAGTGCGTTAAGTTCTGGCTCTATAAGAGACACAGAAGGTACGTTGAGTTCTGGCTCTATAAAAGACACAGAAAGTACGTTAAATCCTGGCTCTATAGGAGACACAGAAAGTGCGTTAAGTTCTGGCTCTATAAGAGACACAGAAGGTACGTTGAGTTCTGGCTCTATAAAAGACACAGAAAGTGCGTTAAATCCTGGCTCTATAAGAGACACAGAAAGTGCGTTAAATCCTGGCTCTATAAGAGACACAGAAAGTGCGTTAAATCCTGGCTCTATAAGAGACACGGAAAGTACGTTAAATCCTGGCTCTATAAGAGACACAGAAAGTGCGTTAAATCCTGGCTCTATAAGAGACACAGAAAGTGCGTTAAATCCTGGCTCTATAAGAGACACGGAAAGTACGTTAAATCCTGGCTCTATAAGAGACACGGAAAGTACGTTAAATCCTGGCTCTATAAGAGACACAGAAAGTGCGTTAAATCCTGGCTCTATAAGAGACACGGAAAGTGCGTTAAATCCTGGCTCTATAAGAGACACGGAAAGTGCGTTAAGTTCTGGCTCTATAAGAGACACGGAAAGTGCGTTAAGTTCTGGCTCTATAAGAGACACGGAAAGTGCGTTAAGTTCTGGCTCTATAAGAGACACGGAAAGTGCGTTAAGTCCTGGCTCTATAAGAGACACGGAAAGTGCGTTAAGTCCTGGCTCTATAAGAGACACAGAAAGTGCGTTAAGTCCTGGCTCTATAAGAGACACAGAAAGTACGTTAAGTTCTGGCCCTATAAGAGACACCGAAAGTACGTTAAGTTCTGGCCCTATAAGAGACACAGAAAGTACGTTAAGTTCTGGCTCTATAAGAGACACAGAAAGTACGTTGAGTTCTGGTTCTATAAGAGACACGGAAAGTACGTTGAGTTCTGGCTCTATTAAAGACACAGAAAGTACGTTGAGTTCTGGCTCCATAAGAGACACGGAAAGTACGTTGAGTTCTGGCTCTATAAGAGACACAAAAAGCAAACCAAGTACTAGATCAATAAGGGGTGTTGATAAGGCGATTCAAATTGGAAGGCCTGCAAAGGGGGCTAAATACAGGTATTTTGATTTGTTAGGTAACTCGAAAAAATTGGTAGATGAAATTGCATATCGGTGTGTTGTTATTGGTGGATTAACTACAATTAAGATAGATAAAGTTGATTTTTCTAAAAATACAGGAGTTAAAATTGGAGCTATTAAAACAACCATCAATAGATTAAAGGATAAGGGCGTCATTGTTTCTTATGAAGCAACTAAAGGACGTAATTCCTTATGGAGGTTTACGTTATCTCAAGAAATATATGATCAGTACATTGACTATTTTCGTGGTGAATCGGGGCATATGTGAAAAATGAAGCTAAGTTTGCATGGTCTAAATTATGGGGCTCATTATAGTAAGAATGTTACTCAGTTTAGATCAGATACTCCTTGATCAAGTGAAAATGCTTGGAAGCCACTCTTACGGAGAAAATGTGCCGTATAGTCACTCCTGAGCCCACTTTGACAATAAATAAGCAATTTCTTCTGGGGGATTTGGCTAGGTAGACCAAGTATCTCGCTAAAAGGAATGTGCAATTCATCTTTGGTTAATCTGATTTTACGATCTTCGTTATGTTCTCTAATATCTATTATTTTATAATTTAATAAATCAATTTTTTTAAGTTCCACGTTAAAATTTTGAGTTGGCCAAGAAATCGCTCTATGATGACAGCCTAGGCAGTGATCTATTTGTGAAAATGGTAAGTGTTCCATTTTTAAAGTATGACTATCAAAGGTAATTATTTTTTGAACGGGCGTGGCGGTTGGATTTACAAAATAATTAATAGCTAATGTTGCAGTTATCGAGCCAGCTATACCTGTTGTTGGGCCTAAAACGCCAGCATCAGAGCAGTTGTTCATTAAAAAAGGTGGTGGTGGTTCAGGAAATACACATCTATAACATCCTTGTTTAATATCAAAAAACATGATTTGTATTTTATTTTGAAAAATACTGGGTATTCCTGCCCATCGTGATCAGTCATTATCGCCCTACCGTGATCAGTGATTATCGCTTGATCGTGATCACCGATTATCGCCTGATCGTGATCACTTTTCCCAAAAAACAGGAATAGGTGATCACGATGCCACCACTCCATATGGGGCGTGGCTTTTGCAAGCATTAGCACCGGTTATACTAGTTAGTTTAATCGGAGAGTAAAAATGTCAGCAAAAGGAACATCTATGCGTAAATTGATTCAGATACTGCGTCTTCATTTTGAGTTAAAATTAAGCAGGCGCCAAATAGCAAACAGTCTTAGTGTATCGGTTGGTGTGGTTATCAAATACATCAATCGAGCCCTGGATAAAAATCTTTCATGGCCTCTTCCTGAGGGGATGGACGAGCCAGCTTTACTTGAAATTTTAAAGCCGAAAGCCGCTCATGCCAGCCTAAACAAGGCGCTAGACTTAATAGATTTCGCAAAAACTCACCAAGAATTAAGCCGAAAAGGCGTCACATTACAGTTGCTTTGGGATGAACATCAATCAGAACAAGAAGGCGCTTTAAGCTATTCTCGTTATTGTTACCACTATCGTGCTTATAAGGGGTTTAGGTAAGCAAAATACAGATTTAGCAGGTGGCATATTATGTGAATAATCAACCCCCTCATTACCAGCGCTTAAATATCCGTAAAATGCAGGGCATTATAATTTACATTAAACAGCATGCTTCAACACATCACACACCCATGAGTTTAGGCTCATGCCAGAATGTTTGGCTGCTACATAGGCCTCACGATGGAGCTCTGGAGAAATTCTCAGATTGAATTTCCCTGAAAACGGTTTTTCTGGTTTTTCATTTCGCTCATGACAAAAGTCAATATAATCATCTATTGACTCAACAAATGCCTGTTTTAGCCCATGCGCTGTATCAGCCTGGAACGTAATGACATCTTTGGTATTAATGACTTCGCCAACAAAGAGTTCATTTTCATCATCAAACTCTACATGACCAAGATAACCTTTATAATTTAACATGGCTCTACTCCTGCTTCTTTCAGTAAACGCCTCATTGAAACAACTGCTCCCTTATCGGCCTCTTTTTTAGGATGAGGTCGATGAAAAACAGCCCGAACACCATTCAGCGCTATACGTACTCGTGATCCGCGCCCCTCGGATAATTCAGCGCCCAAGCTAACAAGCAACGACTCGATATCCTTCCAGATAATGCTGGCATTCACTGGCGTTTCAAATATGCTGTGCAGCACTTTTTTATGTTTAGCTTTCATTGGTTAATGATACCATATTATGGTACTATTTCAAGTGGTTCATACGGATATTAAATCACACGTTCTTAAATATCCTCAAAATGATAGGTGCCATAAATTTGAATGTGCTTAAACATTAGCGCGGATATTTTTTGTAAGTGCTCGCTTGGAATATCAAGTCCTTCTGCTCGAAGTTCGTCAACTATCTGTTGTATGTGATGGGTATTCCATACTAAAACAGCATTGGATACCAAACTTAAACAGCTGGCCTTATTCATAATTTCCTCATAATCGCTGGTTTTAAAGGCTCCTCTGTTGAGAAAAAATAATTTTTTGGCCAGATGGTGTCTTGACTCACCATGATTGAGGTGTAAATGAACTGTATAACGAAGATCTTGATCTGCAATATAACGTAAAATATAAATGGATTTAATGATACGTCCCAAAGCTCTTATTGCTTTGGATACATTATCAGTTCGATTGGCTAATTTCTGGATTATTACATGGGCTGGAGCCAGGCCATTCTTTAATGAGGCGACAATACGGACAATTTGATCCCAATATTTACGAATAAGTTCAATATCCACTGTACCATGAAACACTTCATCCAAATCACCATAGCTCATTGCATCATCAATTTTATAAATATTTTGCTCAGCTAAATCCTTAAGCCTTGGATGAAAAGAAAACCCATTTAAATAGAGCAGAGCAAAGAGATGCTCAGTAAAGCCATGTGTGTCCGTGCTATGAAACTCAGGATTGAGCAGAGTATCATTCTCTAATAACCCCGTGAGCACAAAAGAGGCTTCTCTTTCACCAGTTGAAATAACCTGCGTACCAAAGACACCATCTTTTGTCACGTGCGTATAGATAGAAATCGCACGCTCATAATATCCGTAGTATCTTGGATAATAAGAGGAGAGAAAAAACTTTCTCTCAATGGGGTAACGCTCACCATCCGAGGTTGAATAAGAGCCATCCGTCATTTCCGCACTGATTG
The DNA here is from genome assembly GCF_011764505.1 of Legionella antarctica. Lineage (NCBI taxonomy): Bacteria > Pseudomonadati > Pseudomonadota > Gammaproteobacteria > Legionellales > Legionellaceae > Legionella > Legionella antarctica. The sequence goes on along the minus strand of NZ_AP022841.1, from coordinate 27,267 downwards.
GATAAGTCAATAAATGATTAATTAATCGACGATTAACCTCTTTGATGCTGTCTTGTCGTAGATAAACATGAGATGCGTTGGTCAGCGCATCAATGCTGATGCCAACAGCGCTGGTTCCCATTCCAAACAGCCCAATATTGGTTGCATGCGCAAGGATTGCCGCAAGCAATGGCTTTAATGGAAATTTAATCGGTTGCGTGTGTGCATAAAAAGGAGTAAATCCTTCCATGCAGCCTGACATTTTGGCGACTTCTGCCAAGAGTTTCTCAATTCTAATGGCAGGCATCCTGGACTGTATTAACTTACGTAATTTGACCACTTCAGGTGGAATAACCAGGGCATCCTCTTTGGTGAAACAAAATTTACCCTCATTAATCGTTACAAAATCATTAGTGGGTAAACTCTTACTGGCATTTGTGGCTACTCGATGATATTCCCCCCGTAGTGTCTCCAGAAGTGTATCAAAATCATTGGGTAGCGCAAGCTTAAGGTACTGTTGTTCTCGCTCGTTTTCCCAGGGCTGCTCACCATAAACCGTGTCCCAAAAATAACGATTATTACGACTTTTTGAAAGATAAACATCACCCGCGCTGATTTTTTTCTTGAGGACGTAATAAAAACCCATTTCCCAGTGATGGGCTTTGATTTCCCCATTCTCATCAAACACCACATCCTTCCACATTTTTGGCAGAAAGTCTGTTGGCACAACAGCAGGAAGTTTTTTAATTTCGCCATTGTGAAGTTGACGAAGAAGCTCAAGGGCCTCCATTAATGAACTTAACCCAACACTTGCGCCAAGCTTTAAGTTTAAAAATCGTTTTGAAAATTTCCTGACATAAGAAAATCGGTTAACGATATGATCGGTAACTCCAGAGGACTCCAGCTTATCGATGGCCTCACAGGCACTGGCTGTTTCAAGCATCGTGTCTTCATTAAACTGGGTCACAAATTCCATGAGGGTTAACTGCCCAACTGATGCTTGGGAATAAGCCTGTTTAATGAACTCACTAGCTGGTTTAAATTTTCCTTTGTTTCGTCTGGATACTTTCTCGCGCTCGGCGGTTACTTCATGGGTAGCGTGTCGATTAATGTCCAAAAATATTCGCTTATATACATAAACAAGGTAATCAAGAATGGTTTTAGCCGTTTCATGCAAAAAACAAATAATGATGGCTTCTTGTTTTAATTTAGAAGCCATATCACGTAGCTGGGCGGCATCATAGTAGCGACCTTTTTGAGCCAGTTCAGTGATGACCTCAGGGTGTATTGCTGACAGATTGCAGTCCAGAATCCCTAACTGTTCAATTTGGTCAAAATAGTCAAGGTACTTATTCATGACCTCGCTATTGGCATTCTGAGGCGATGTTCTAAGTTCCGCTAATTGAGCATAGGCTTCTTTGTGTTTTGGTGTGATTAATTGATACAATTCTTTTCGTTTACCAGGAGCTAAGCTTTCTGCAATACTTCGATGAAATCCCTCAACCGCTTTATTTACTTTTTGGCTTATCAGGCGGCCTAATACTAAGGAGGAAGGCAACTCAACGCGGCTCGCTTTTAAGTGATTAATAGCCAGGGCAATCAGTTGTTTTTTGTCCATGGTTTCTTGGCGTAAGAGAATCACAAGCCACTCCTCTAATCGAAGTTGCGCGGCCTCGTTAAACTCAGTATATCCAAGATAATTACGAATTTTTTCTTGCTGAATATAACTATGTGAGTTTTTATCAAATACAGGAAAAACTGAAAGTGGTTGCCCCAATTGTTTGGCAAGATAACTTAATGCGATAAAAGGTACTGTATCGTCTTTTCCAATAAATCGCCCATAAGCCCTTAAGTGGCAAAGAAGAGCGGCAAATTTAATACTTTGATTTGCGGTTTTGTTAATAAACTGGATATCACTTTCAGTGAGTGTCCAGTCAATAGCTAACTGATCTTCCGTAATCTCAATCGTGGTGTGCATCGATATTTATCCCTGAACGTTCGATATGCTCTGCTAATTTTTCTTTTGATGCTCTCGTGTAAATGGCTGTAGTGTCAATAGATTCATGCCCCATTAACATGGCTAATTCAACAAGACATCCTGGATTAGCCTGCAAAAACTGAACCGCAAAGGTATGACGCAACGTGTGGGCCGTGACGTTAATTCGTGTAATATTAGCCCGGATGGCGAGCCCGGTAATCAGCTGTTGTAAGGCTCTGACTGTTCCTGAAACTCCGCGCTTAGTAGTAAATAATGAATCATCAGCTGCAATAGCATCCCGTGTTTCTAAGTAGCTGGTTAATGCCCTGCGTGCAACTGAATTTAATGGAACCTCTCTGTGCTTTCTACCTTTCCCATCAACAATAGTGACAAAGCCAGAACGTTCTCTAATAACAACGTCTCTGAGTATTAAATTTTTTACTTCTGCCACTCTTAAACCGGCTTGTATCATGAGTTGCACAATGGCATAATTTCTTATTGAAAGGCCATGAGTGGAAAGGCCAGCCGCTCGTAACAAAGCATGAATTTCTTCTTTGTTTAATGCTTGTGGTTTAGTGGTCGTTACTCGCTTCACAAAATGAATGGCTGATGCTGGATCAGCAGAAATCAGTCCGGCCTGCAAAGCCCAAGCATAAAATCGTTTTAATACCTGAATGTGATGGTTAATGGTAGCAGGTTTACGTCGAAGTACTTTGGAGATATATTCTCGATAAGCACGGAGATCATTGGATGTCACTTCAATAAGACCAACATCTTGTTGATAAAAATCCAATACCCATGTAGTGAATACTTTTATTCCTTGAAGATAACTGGTAATTGAGGCAGGAGACAAATCCTGCTTTTCTAGTGCAGTTCTAAATTCATTGAGCAAGTCATCATGATTCATGTGTATGTATTATGTGAATAATCAACCCTGGAGTTAGCATAGCTGTTTGCTTCGCATAATACAACTAAAACGGCTTATATTATTCATATATAACCAGTTATGTGAATAATTTGTAGGGTGGAAACAGGCTGTTTTGGGCTAAAATCTATTTTTTTAGGGAAAGAGAAATGCAACTGAATTCAGAGGGTTAAGGCAAGACCTGCGAAATCTGTAATTTGCTTGCCGAAACCCCTATAAGCAAAGCCTAAAACGCTCGTTGCGTCAGACACATAAGGCGGGAGATAAGGTTTTTATTGATTACAGCGGTGTTACGTTCAGTATTATTGATCCTGAAACAAATGACATCAGGGCTGCTGAAATTTTCGTAGGTGTTTTGGGTGCCTCTAAGTATACGTTTGCTGAAGCCACATGGTCTCAGCAACTTCCTGACTTTTTGGGTTCTCAACGCCGGATGTTTGAGTTTTTTGGCGGTGTTCCAGCACTTGTTGTGCCAGATAATCTCCGTTCAGCCATCAGTAAATCATGTCGATATGAGCCTGATACGAATCCAACATACGCACACTTCATTGAGCATTATGGCACAGCTGTACTTCCAGCAAGGCCTTATCGTCCTCAAGACAAAGCATCTGTTGAATCAGGTGTTCAAGTTGCTCAACGTTGGATATTAGCCCGATTACGACATCAAACCTTTGTGGGTCTTAATGAACTCAATGCAGAGATTGCACGGCTATTAACCATAATGAACCAAAAACCATTTCAAAAACTACCTGGATGTCGCGAGTCAGTCTTCATGGAAATGGACAAACCTGTATTAAAACCGTTACCAGCAGATGCCTATTATTACAGGCAGTACAAAGCGTCTCGCGCAGGTATTGATTACCATGTTGTGCTTCAAGGGCATTATTACAGCGTGCCTCATAGGTACTGCGGCCAGCTCATTGATTTATGGTTTAACCAGCATACGGTTGAATGTTATTTTGAAGGAGAGCGCATAGCGATGCATCTGTATTCAAGCATACCAGGTAAACAATCCACGATTTCTCATCACATGCCCAAGAGGCACCGCATACACACCGAGCAATCAAAAGAGAGATATTTACGGTGGGCGAGCGAGATAGGTGCTTGCACACACATGGTCGTAAAAAGAATATTTGATGAAAAACCTCACCCCGAACAGGCTTACCGTTCCTGCCTTGGTATTTTGAAACTAGCGAAACGCTATGGAGAAATCCGTTTAGAGCAAGCCTGCTCCTATGGTGTACACCAGGGGGCATACAGCCGTAAAAGCGTGTTATCCATTCTAGAAAATAACCTTGACCAAGGAGCAAAAATTCATGCATCACGTGACGTGAACCTACATGGATTAACGCATGACAACATTAGGGGCTCTCAGTATTACCACTGAGTCTGTATCAACAATTTTTAATTAAAAAACAAGGAAAAAAATGAACAATGAATCCGTATTAGAACAAATGAGACAACTAAAAATGACGGGCATGCAGGAGGGCTTTCGTGAACAACAAAGCCAACCCAAACACGCCGACTTAAGCTTTGAAGAGAGGTTAAGTCTCTTGTTGGACCGCGAAATACTACGCAGAGACAATAATCGTGTGCAGAGTTTACAGCGGCGAGCAAAACTCAGGCAATCTGCAGCCATTGAAGATGTTTGTTATAAAAATAAGAGGGGTTTGGAAAAGGCAAAAGTGATGGCTCTTGCTAAATGTGACTTTGTTCGTCACCATCAAAATTTACTTATAACCGGACCTACCGGCTGCGGGAAAACATATCTTTCATGCGCTATCGGAAACCAAGCTTGCCGTCTAGGTTATAAAGTTCGCTATTTATTGTTAACGCGATTTTTAGAAGAAATGAGCATCTCACATGCCGATGGAAGCTATGCCAAGTTAATGACGCAATTACACAAGGATGATGTACTGATTCTTGATGACTTTGGATTAACAGCAATCAATGCAGCACAACGCCACGACTTGTTTAATCTTATTGAAGATCGGTATCAGCTAAAATCGACCATTATTACAAGCCAGTTTCCTGTGGCTAAATGGCATGAGTATTTAGGTGAGCCAACCATCGCCGATGCCATACTCGATCGCATCTCTGAAAATGCACATCGAATAGAACTCAACGGAGAGTCCATGAGAAAAAAAGAAATTGCTTCATCGTGATCACTTTGTAATAATCTCACCGCTTGTAAAAACAGCGCAGTAATAGGTGATCACGCTAGGCGATAATCGGTGATCACGTTCGCAGGAATACCCAACATTAAGAACATATGAAAAAATACACAAAAATAAAGAGCCCCCACGTCGCTGAGTTACATGAGGTTATTATTACTCGTCAAGGTGATACAGCAATTATAGAATACAAAGAAGAAGGGATAGGCACCACCCATATAACGATTGGTCATGAAATTGATCAAATGAGTGATAATGATATTTTACTTTGCCATAACTCATTTATTGCTTTACAACTCCAATCCAAGAAAGATTATCAACATGTAGCTACGGAGATCCCCATCGGCGAATCTCAAGTCAAATATTTCGAACCAGGCGATTACTGGACTGCACGCGGTGATGTTTTACGTTGTTGTATAGGCTATGACAATCATCAAGCTACCGTTATAATTGATGACAAAGAGTTTTCTATGGATGAATTCGGAAAATTACTCTCCACATATGAAGGTTGGGGCATGCGTATTGTTATAGTGCCCGAAGATGAAATTCATAAAACACCATTGATTGAAATAAAAAATACACCGAGCAACAAAGAAACTTCGATCTTCATACCAGAATGCATTGTTTCCGAACTTCATCATTAATTCGATTATATTGGGGTTCTTCCGTTTGCCCCCTTAACGTAGCGACAATCAGCTCATCACAAAAACTTGCCTTGTTGGGGGAGTTAAGCGAGGGGGCCCTCTAAGAAATCACGATCTATCTTTTCATTTCCATAGTGTGTCAGCTTTCTAAAATTATTATAATTTATACAATTAGGAGAGCTGTACAATGAATAATAAAAAGGCAGATTTAGCTAATTTTGATTTTAATCAGTTTCGTTCTGAGGCTATAGAGCAACTCAAATCAGGCAAGTCATTAAGGCCTGGCGTATACAGTTAAAGATCACTTTGGATTTTACAAGAAATCTTTAAATTAAAGACTAATTTCATTTTTGACCGAGAAAATATTAGCCACTTACAAAGACAACCTCTTATAGACAAAAGAGGCACTCATCAGCGCCAAAAAGGGCTGTAGAGGCTTCGATTTTTTTTCATCTTGAAAAGAGTGCCTTTTTATTATAAGATACTGATTAATCAGGTAGTTATAGAGCAATTAATGTCACGTGAAGGTCAAGCTAAGGTCTTAAGTGAGGCGGAATTTAAAAGAGTACTTTTAATAGCCAAAGAAGGGCAATTTGGAATACGCAACATTGCCCTACTTTATTGTGCTTTTGGATTGGGTTTGCGAGTAAAAGAAATTGCCTCGCTCACCCTGGCTGATGTAACCGATGGGCAATTTAAGCTACTCGATGAAATTAATCTGAAACGCTCAATGACCAAAGGCGAAAAACAAAGACAAATCTATCTTGTTAATAAAAAAGTACGCGATGCTTTAGACGTACACCTCAAGACAGTTACGAATCAAGAACAGGCACTACAAAATAAGCCACTATTTACAACCCAGCGAAAAAGCCGCTTTACTCCCAACAGTCTACAAAAATTATTTAAAGTACTTTTTGATAAAGCAGGTATTATTGGAGCCAGTTCACATTCAGGTAGACGCACTTTTATTACCCGATTAATTGAACACGGTGCGGATATTAAAGCCGTTTCAAAACTTGCAGGCCATTCTAATATCGTCACTACGGCAATTTACGTGCAAGACAATCCCGATCGCTTAAAACGAATTGCTAATATGGCATTACTTTAATGATCCCATGGCTTTTCACCTACCCTTTTTTCAAATGGATCAATTTAGAACCGCTTGAAGCCTATCATGCAGCCCGTTTTGAAAAAGACACCCGCTATTATGCCCTTAGATTAAGTAAAGATTTACTTGAAGACTGGGTGATCACCTTAATCAATGGGCGTATTAAATCAAAACTAGGACAAAGCCGGACATTGGCTTTTGCTAATTTTAGCGAGGCTTTTGATTCTTTTTGCCAGTTGGCAAAGGTACGGGATCAGCGCGGCTATCAGCTCAAGATTTTTGATTGCGATGATCCCCTTCTATTACACCTACTGCCTTTTTCAGTACCTATGGGGAATAATAAAGAAGTAACTAAAGCCAAAATGGTTCGAATCATCAGAGAAAACAAAGCTAAAAATCGCTCCCCTTCTCCAATGAAAAACCACCAAACGCCCCAATTAAACCATCAACAGCTTGGATTTTCTTTTTAATGAGTGCCTTTTTTGCTTTTATACAAAATCCATATTAATAGAAATAAAGATACCGAAAAAATACCTATTTTATTTGACAGAATCAGGTTTGTGCCCGATTATTGTCCTTATTTAATCGAATCATCATCTAAATTGGTGCCACGCACTGTTAAAAGGAACATCTTATGAATAAAAAAGAACTTGTTGCTGCCATCAGCGACACATCAGGACTGAATAAAGCAGACTCAGAAATTGCCTTAAATGCGGTTATCAGCTGCTTAACTGATTTGCTTGCTAAGGGCGACTCTATTGTATTACCAGGGTTTGCCAGCTTATCCGTGAAAGAAAGAGCGGCTCGAACCGGAAGAAATCCAGCTACAGGACAGCCCATTAACATCGCTGCCAGCAAAGTGGTGAGCTTCAAGACTGGAACAAAATTAAAAGAGGCCGTTAACGGCTAATAATCTTGGAGGACACGAAAATGTGTCCTCACAAAAATACTCGTGCTACCAGTCTACATATTATAAAATACGCAAAGAACACTGGAGGCCGTACATAGAACCTTCGCTTACGTGAGGAATTTCATGTCAACAAAAGATATTTATGATGAATTAAAAATAATCATGACGGATGCTCTATTACAAATGAGTAGGTTAACTGAACGTGGTGTTACCAGAAATGCTGATTTTTTAGGAATGACCCAGCTTTTTTTAATTAGCATTATGTCTACCGCAGCAGAGATTGCAGAAACAGTTAATGAAGGTGGTGCAACGTGGCTTTACGCTGAAATCGAAACCGCAGCAAAACACGGTGGAATAGATACCATTCGAAAAACCACAACCAGTAAAAATCAATATTCAATTGCTGATATGGCTCCTGATGATTTCCCTGGTGCCATGAATTATATTGGACAAGAACTATCCACAACACTATTTAAATCAATACATGAGTTACCCCAACCATTACGAAATCCTGAGATGTTACTACGTGGAGTTGAGGCTTTACTTGGTAATTTATTAAATCAAAAATTTTCAGATAATTCACATCAAATTCTGGATAGTCTCTGTGAACATGTCCACATGGCATTGGATGAGTTACAATCTGGGAAAAACACGGGTAGAAAACCTGTGGCGCTTCGAGTAGTCAAAGATGAATGATGTTGTTGACTATGACCAATTAGTGGCGTTTTTAAAAAATGCCAGCTTGTTTGAGATTTACCGCTTGTCAGTCGCATTAAGTAATGAGCTTGAAAATCCTTTACGAATATCTGCTCTTATTAATAAATTTAAGGAAGGTGATGTAATTGAGTATTTTGATGCAACAACTCAATCCTTCATTACAGCACGTGTGTTACAAAAAGCGCTCAAAAATGCAGTGGTACAACGATTAGATGATGGTCGTCAATGGAAAATTCCTTACCATATGCTAAAAATTGATAGTCGTGAATTTATATTTGAGAAAAAAGAGCGTGGACTGAATAAAAATTCCATTAAAGTGGGTGATTATGTTGGTTTCTCACGTGAAGGAGAAGAAATTATTGGATGTGTTGAACGATTAAATCAAAAAACAGTGACCATTGTTACTTCATCACAGCATCGCTGGCGTGTTGCATATCAGCTTCTTTATGAAATTATTGAGGGAGAGAGTGTCCACTCTATTACTTATTTAAATATCTCTCAAACCAAATGAGTTAAAATAATTTTTGGAAAAATGTAACGAATTACTAAAGCACATAAAATGACCGAATTAATAATTCGCTACACACAGAATAACGCTGCAAATTATTTAGTCAAGTCTGATTAACTGTATTAATCAGACTTAGCAGGTATCTGCGATAATTGACTCACTCCCCTACCCCGATGTTTTGTTTCATAGGTTTCAGACACAGAAGACAAATATGTAGTTTAATTCTCAAATATTGGTAAAGACAGGCCCGCAACAAGACGTAAAATCTATTATTATCGTCTAGATAATTCTAGATTAAGTTATAAGTTTTAAAATGAACAATCATTTAAAATAACATTCCCTAATTTTCCTGACACTTTTCCAACAACAGAAATTTGTTGCCCTTTTTGTAAACTTCCTAATTGTCCTTCCGAGGATTTATTGAACATACATTGGATAGTGAATAATGTATTCGGAGTTTTTAAAGTGACATAGGCCGTTCCAAGCAGATCTTTTCCAACACTATCTATCACTCCATTCACTTTTGTCATGGGTCACGATTACTAGCCCACCCTCTGGCCACTCAAAGTAGCCCACTTAGGGTAAATTTTTTTAACTCACTTGTCATCTACTAAATTAAATTTCGGTATAAATTTTTTCCTGTATGACTCCCCATCAAGAACAATTCGATAAGCTTTATTTACGATACGATCTAATGCTGCGTTTGCCATAACCGGATCATAAAATAGCTCCATCCATCCTTCTATTTTACGGTTAGTAGTTATAATTAGCATAGAGTTTACATGGATAGCTGCTATTAAATCATACAGATCAGTGGACTGTTCTGGCGATAATGCTTTCAGCCCGAAGTCATCTAAAATAAGCACATCGTATCGTGAGTAACGTTTAAAAAGCGCAGTCCATGTTTCATCCGCTCTTGCTTGGTGGAACTGATTTAACAGTTCATTCGCTCTTATAAAGCAGACTTTTTTATGTCGTTGACATGCCATTAGACCCAGGGCTTGAGCCAGGTGAGTCTTTCCGGTGCCAACAGGTCCCATGATGATGACATGGTTTTTTTCTTTGATAAACTTCCCTGTCATCAGGGTGCGGATGGCTTGTGTGACTTGTGTTGAATATCGAGCCAGTTCAAAATTTTCAAAACACTGAGGCTCCTCAAATCGAGCTTGCCTTACACGCCCAGCAAGCAATTTTTGTTGACGAGCCTCATCCTCATCCTGAAACAACATTGAGAGCAACTCTTCATAAGAGAGGGACGCTGCGCGAGCCTGTTCTACTCTTGCTAGCAGTGTGTCTGGGATCCCTGTCAAACGTAGTTTTTTTGCAAGCTCTAACATATTGATATCACTCATAATGAGCCTCCATCGTTGAGCTGTAATCACTTGCTGCGCGAATATAGGCAAAGTTCTCATGATTGGCCGAGCGCTTAGTGGAGAATGTTCTCGTGTCTTTTTTATCCAGGCCTTCCGTGAGGATTTTTTTCAATGATTGATGAGTATAATTATCAAATAAAATCGCGCGTAAACATGCATTTTCAAGGCGCTCATTACCGTATTCCTCAACCAAGCGGATGATAGCCTGGGCTTTTCTTAAGCTCGTTCTAGAGCCTTCAGCCAGTACCTTTGTGACCATTTCCTCCGTTGCCTGACCAATTGCTTTGGCCGCTTCAATACAAACGCCAGCAGTATTTTCTAAGTAATACTTTGCAGAATTATGGTAGTCATTGGGATCCGTTTCCCACTGTCCACGCCCGTAGTTACGAATATGGGTCTTAATCAAAGCATGATTCACATAGGCCTGAACGGTCTTCAAGCCAACTCTAATTTTAACCTTTGTCCCGATATGTATCGTTGGCACAGAATAAAAATTACCAGCAACAACAAAATGATGGTCACGATGAACTTGAGCATCCATCCAAATGGGCATATCAAAAGCGCCTGCTGGCAGTGGGTTTAATAAATTAAATTCTTCATTTTTAAATACGTCAATTGGCTTTTCACCAGTGGTACTGCAGATGACGTGCGATACCTTATTAGCGCACCAATCACGTGCAAAGGCGTTCATCGAGGCCAAATCATCATAGGTTATCCCCGCGATAACCTGTTCTTTTACCAATTGAACACTACGCTCAACCTTCCCCTTGTGCTCGGGCGTTCGAGCCTTCGCCGGATCGGCTATAAAGTCATAAAAGCGAGATAACTCTGCATAGGTTTCATTGACCGTTGGATCATAAATATGTGCTTTAATAATTCCCGATTTCAAATTGTCTAAAAGAATGCAGTTGGGCACGCCTCCAAAAAAATGAAAGGCATTGATATGGCTTTGCGCCCATGATTGCTGATTTTGAGAATGTACAAACTCAACATATCGATACCGACTATGTGATAACGTCATAATAAAAGCGTATGTTTTTTTATTATTGATAAACCCAACAAACGCATAGTCAACTTGTGCTTCATGCCCAGGCTTTGTTAACAAATGTACCGTAGCCTTAGGCAACGAGGGGAAATGACGTTCAATATAACGACTAAGACTTCTTCGACTGCTAACAAGACCATTATCGCTTAAAATTCGGTGTATCTGCATATGGGTAATCCACTTCTCAGTGAGGAGTGATGCTATTTTTTCGTGATGCGCCTCAAGTTCTTTTTCTGATTTATTGGGTCTGTTGTTGGCTGTAGTATTAACGATTTTATTATGTATCTGCAAAGCGATAACTTCGAGCTCATCATTGGAAATATCCTCCTGATAACCCAAATCCTTGGCCATTGAAACGTACTTGCGTATGCTCATTCGTGAAACGCTTAGAGACTTTTCAATATTGCGTTGAGTCATCCCTTTTTTGTGCTGATATAGCACCTCTCTAATTTCTGCCATTGTTTTAATCCTCATCTCATAACAAATCCGTTAGTTATTGGTAATGACCAAACTAACACTGTTTATTTGCTACTCAAAGTGGGACTCAGAGATGGCCATGGAGTGGGCCATTAATCGTGGCCAAACCCGACCTTTAGTGGGCTAGTAATCGTGGCCCATGACAACTTTAACAAATTTATTTTTATAATGGCTATCTGCATTGATTTCATTATCTTGATAATCGGACATGAGTTTAGCAGCATCTACTTGTAATTCAGGAGTTGTCAAAACAGAGTTCTGCTCCGTTGGTTGGACATTATTTCCAACCATCGTATACACTATATAAATGAAAATAAGAAGAATGAATATACCGCCGAGACCTATAGATGAAGATAATCCTGTTGAGCGATGCTGGGGTAGCCTGGAAAGGCATTGGAATGGAGAAATTTTAAACTCAGTTGATAAAGCCCTAAAATGGGCATCGACCATGACGTGGAAGGGCATAAAAGCCTCTGTAAGTTTACTCGATAAAATATATGAAAGAGGCATTTCTCTTACCAAAAAGGAAATGGAACAATATCAATCACAAATCAAGCGTTCTGAAAATTTACCAAAATGGGATGTTAAAATTTTACCACAGGCTGGGTAAGCTATTAATTTTGAGTTCCCATACAGCATGATTCATTGCTTGTTCCTCAATGAACCTTCGTGACACACATTCGCGACAGACAGGCAACTTGGGCTCCTTTTCGGACTGGACGCAATGGAAATAACCAGCTCACCACACACACCCAAATTAGCTTCTCAAGTTACCATTTGATAAAATGCGCTCTTTATTACTTTAAAGGGCATTCAATGAAAATCAACCGAAATGACCCCTGCCCTTGTGGTAGCGGATTAAAATATAAAAAATGCTGTCTTAATAAAGCCACTGAATCAACAACCTTAAATTATGCCTGGCACAAAATGCGTACTGCTGATAATGAGCTAAGCAATCTATTAACAAAGCACGCAGTTACGCTTTTTGGAAAGGGAGGCCTAGAAAAGGCATGGGAAGAATTTTATGTTTTCGATATCAACACCCCTAAGATTGAAGATGAAGATACTGTATTTATTCAAGCCTTCATGCCTTGGTTCCTCTACAACTGGTTTCCAGAAAACCAGGCAGAGTCCCCTGTTCAGTTACCCGAAGTGATTGCAGCCGAGCATTATTTAAAGAGATACTCGTCAAGGCTGGATGCTTATCAAAAAGCGTTTATTAAAGCTAACTGTGAAGCCCGTTACAGTATTTATGAAGTTACTCATGTTCTGAGAGAACAAAGCATTACACTAAAAGACCTTTTACGCGGACATCAAATCACCATTCATGAAAAGATGGGTAGCCAAACACTAGAAAGAGGCCATGTCCTCATGGCGCGCATTGTCACAATCAATGAGGACAGCATTGCTTGCGGCATATACCCTCAACCCCTGCCATCACAGTGCCTGTTACCTGTGGTTGAATTTAAACAATATTATGCTAAAACTAAATTCTTTAGTGATAGCATGCTCTTTGAATTGGATTTAGAAATTCGTGGCCTTTACCTGGATTTAGTACATGAGCTTCTTGAGAACCCATTTCCAAAGTTACAAAATACAGATGGGGATGAGTTTTCCATGAATACCATTTCCTACACGTTGACTTGCACGCCTCAAAGGGCATTTGAGGCATTGGCTGAGTTAGCACAAAACGTAGACCAATCAGAGCTAGCTAAAGATGGAATTTATAATGCCTGCAATCAATTGGTAGAGATTGCATTCCCTTGGTGTATTGCAGGCAATAAAATGAATAAAGACTGGAGTAATACCGTTCATGGGCATATCACTATCAAAGAAAATACTCTGACTACTGAAGTCAATTCTGATAATCGTGCGCAAGCAGTGCTGATAGAAATTAATGCTCGCCTAAGCACCGATGAAGCTACCTATCTACATACTACTCAAAAATCCATAGAAGAGTTATTAAAGGAACCTCATGAAGAATTAAATAACCCCTGTGATAACTCACCCGAAATCCAAGACCTATTAAAGCAAATGAATCATCAACACTGGGTGTCGTGGCTTGATACCCTAATTCCGGCTTTAAATAATGTCACACCCAGACAGGCGGCTAAGACTGCTAAAGGACGTGAACTATTAGAGGCCTTATTCGTGGATTTTCACAACAAAAATCAATCGGGATTTTCACAATGCCCTGTGGATTTACATTTTTTACGAAAAGAGTTAGGCATGACATGAAACCGATCTGTCGCTAATTACTAATTGTTGCTGCGAAATTAACAATTAGCGACAGACAGGATGATAATTTTATCGTCCTCGTCATACATGTGGGTCATCGTAAAAATGTTTATGACTGATATCCATTAGCTATATTTTGTTTCATGTTAGACTCTTAGACCATATTGATGAGCTGTCAATAAATACAAAAATTAAATCTATTCTGACACAATTCACCTCCTTCCATGACGTCACTATAGGGTATACTTCAGGCTGACAGTGAATAGAGATTATTATGACTAATAAAATTATTATTAGACAATATGTGTCTGATGATGCACAACAATTAGCTAATATTTTTTACTACACCATTCGTAATGTTAACATTCAGGATTATTCTGAAGACCAAGTTAATGCGTGGGCACCTTCCTCGTCTCTAGAATTAACCGGATGGAAGAAAAAATGGGAAACGATTACACCACTAGTTGCTCTAATAGATAATAAAATAGTTGGATTTACTGAGTTTGAACCAAATGGACACATTGATTGTTTTTATGTGCACCATGAATATCAGGGTTTTGGAATTGGCACTTCTTTAATGAACGAAGTCTTTAATAAGGCAAAGAATTTGAACATCAAGCGAATATTTGCTGAAGTGAGCATTACAGCAAGACCTTTTTTTGAATTTAAGGGATTTAAAGTAACAAAACAACAAAGCGTAGAGATTAGAGGAGTAAAGCTAACGAACTTCATTATGGAGTATATCAAACCGTAATTTTTGACACAAAAATGGTCATTGCCACAATATGTAATGAGATTTAGGATATAACACTCACATTAAAATTTATAATATAGAGATTGCAATATACTAAATGGAGAAAAGGCTATGCAGGAGGTCATCGAGTCCTATGTAGTCGATGGGCAATTTATGGGGGCTGTTCCTGTAGCCCAGGATGGACTAATAATACTTATAAAAGATTTGGTTACCCAACATAGAATGGAAAATTTTCCAATGCTCCCACCACAACATTTCCTATAGCTTCTCTACTAAATAATTTACTGCTGCAATCCTTTTAGGGAAAAAAATAAGTGGGGAAATGACCGCAAAGAACTCAATCGGCTACTAGAAAAACAAAACAAGGGTGACACGATTTGTGTAGTTCGGTTAGATAAGATTGCCAGTGAATGATCTAACTTGCTGAAATGATACTAGACTTCAAAGAAAAGGGGATTAACTTTTAGTCGCTATATAACAAGCTGATACGTCTACCCCAACATATGTTCTGCCTTTTCAGAACTGGCACGAGAGCTTATTCGAGAGCGCGTACAAGCTAGTGATGCAGCAAAAAAAATACGAGTTGGTGGACGAACTTGTGCTCTATTAAGGGCAAGGAAGATAAATTGAAGCGCCTAAAAGCAAGTTTTGAATTTTCAGTATCTTAAAAATGTGATGGTTGTAATTACTCACTCAGTTTATTACCGAGAAACTTGGTAAAGTAGTAATGGTAGAGTACAAGTATTATGTCAGAAAATGATATTAAAAATTTTATCTACGAATTAAATAATATCGAGACAAATAATCTCATACAATATCACAACTTTTTAAGAGATCGTTTAAAAGCTTATTATCAAGAACCAGATATAACTGAGAGTGAAAAAATCAGTCTAGATAAATTTGATAGAATGCTTAATATAAACACATTCCTTATGGTTTACTCATTCCTTGAAGGTGAATTAGAGCAAGTTACTAAATATAATAATATTTCAATTGATACTTCCAAGGTTGAGTCCTCAATTTGTAGATATGAGCCATTGATTAACTCTTATAATAATAATAAATTAAGTGAATCTAGAGAATGGAATACAATAAGAACTGCATCCAAAATTCGTAATACTCTACTTCATTGTGGTGGTATTATCGAAGGATCCGCTAATCAGAGTTGCATTACTCAATTAACACAAAGTTCTAAATCAGGTGTTACATCCGTAGAAGGAAAACTCACACTGACTGCAGAGTATTTATCTAAATTTGTTTTATCGGTTAAGTCGATAAAAAGCATCGTAGTTAGACTAAAGAAAAATAAATAGGAACCAGAAACTCTATAAAAAATTTTTATAATGAACTTTGATTTGAGGCAACAGTTTACAACTATTTTGGGTGGAAATTAATAGGGTTATTTTTTGCGATTCAATTCGTCCACAAACCCATCGTTTTGCGGAGGCGACTAACCCAAGAAGTTTACTTAATAAACGTATTTTAAAGATATGTTATTATCAAACAAACATCTTATCTCCTAAAATAAATATGAACGATTCACTAACTAAATTAATTATTGAACTAGAAGAAAAACTCTTAGAAAGGACTGATTCTTTTCACAGTTTGGTAGATTTAATTGATGATGAGTTTATTGAGATTGGAAGTAGCGCTAATGAGTACAATAAAGCAGCAGTAGCAGATTGGCTTAACAGCAATGATCAATCTGAACGTATAGGTTCTTCGTTCAAAACGCTGCGACTTTCTGAAGATCTAGTTTTACTAACCTATATTAGCTCTATCAAAGATACTCCTCTTTCTGAAATCAAGAAAGCTGCCAGATCATCTATTTGGCGTTTAAGAAATAACAAATGGAGTATGATTTTTCACCAAGGAACACCAATTAAATAATCTTATCTATCATAAACTTTGGATATTCGAGATGTATAGTGGACCCCAAAAATGAGACAGTGGTGTAAAATAGAAACCATTGTTAAACGGGGTACCAAGTGGCTAAAAAAAAATTTACATCTGACTTCAAAGCAAAGGTAGCAATTGAGGCATTAAAAAGTCACAAGACGACCAATGAATTGGCATCTGAATTTGAGGTGCATGCAACACAAATCAATCTGTGGAAAAAACAATTACTGGATGGAAGCAAGCAATTGTTTAGCGGCAAGCATGACAAAGACATGGACTCCATCATACAAGAACGAGATCGATTATACACGCAAATAGGCCAGCTAGCGGTTGAGTTAGACTGGCTTAAAAAAAAGACCGGTCATCTAAGTTGAGCGTGCGGGAGAAGCGAGCCATGATTGATGTCAATCACCCTACACTCAGCATCGTACGCCAATGTGCATTGGTTAATTTGTCACGCGCTAGCTACTATCGCACTGCTGGCGAAGGAATATGTACCGAGAGCCCAGAGAATCTGGCTTTGATGGTCTTGATTGATGAGGAATACATGCGCCATCCTTTCTATGGAAGCAGAAAGATGCGTTCTTATTTACGTCGCCTTGGCCATGACGTTAACCGTAAGAGAGTGCAGCGTTTGATGCGGATCATGGGTCTGGTTTCAGTGGCACCAAAGCCGAATACGAGTAAAAAGAACAAGGAACAAAAGGTTTATCCCTACTTGCTACGTGGTTTAGTGATTGATCGACCCAATCAGGTTTGGTGCACCGATATTACCTACGTTAGGATGCAAGGAGGCTTTGTATATTTGGTGGCAATAATGGACTGGTATAGCCGCAAGGTGCTCTCTTGGAAGGTATCAAACAGCATGGATGATGACTTTTGTGTAAGCGCGTTGGAGAGCGCCATCAGGCTCCACGGCAGGCCTGATATTTTTAATACGGATCAAGGCTCCCAGTTTACCAGTAAGGCGTTTACCGATGTTTTAAAAGACCATGACATCAAAATTAGCATGGACGGGAAAGGTCGATGGATGGATAATGTGTTCATTGAACGGCTATGGCGTTCAGTCAAATATGAAGATATTTACATAAAAGAATACGGAACAGTTTTAGCACTACGAAATGGTTTAAGGGTGTATTTCAAGTTTTATAACGACGAAAGACCTCATCAATCATTTGGAATATACACGCCGTCAGAGGTTTATGCTGGCCTATATGAGGCTGCAGCGTAATGGAATGCCTGTGGATATGTGGACGCGTCCTGCGGATCAGCCATCGCCCTTCGGGACATGTGGACAAGCCATGGATAACAAAAAGACGTTATCCACCGCTTGACCACACTCGATGGCTTCGCGCCCACATACCCACAGGCTCAATAACAGGTGTTTCATTAACTGCTATTGTGGTTGACTCGTGTGCTACGCACCCTCGTCAACGAAAGAAAGTAGAATTAAAGTTATATCTTAAATTAAACGGATCGCTGTCTTGACAATGGGGTCCACTGTAATGTATTAATTCAATCTACTATAGGGCATATCTGTATATTTTTGTCCAATTTTAGTATTGTTTCTGATGGATAAGGTACGTTGAACTAAACCGCCTAGCGGCGGTGGCAACCTCTAAACCCTTGTACACATAGGCCTCAAAGTATTGTTCCAGTTCTAAACAACCCGCGAATCTATATTTGTTCTTTTAAGTGCCAAACTTATAGTGTCTTTGATTCATTATAGAAGGAACTACTATGAGTAAGTTAAGTAACAAAATGAATAATGATATGCTTTTACATGGCTTTAGTTTTAATACAAGAAAGTCATATATTACAAGTATTCGTCGTATGGCTAATTACTATAATCGATCTCCTGATAAAATAAGCAATGATGAAATTGAACAATACCTCTTACATCTTTTAAAAGATAAAAAATTCTCCTATTCAACCTGTAATTGCCTAGTGTCTGCTTTAAAATTTTTTTATGAAAAAACCTTAGGTCATCCAAACACTTCTTTTTGTATCCCTATAGTAAAACAACCACAAAAATTACCGGAGGTTCCTAGCCGTCAAGAGATTCAACAGCTTTTTTCTGTCGCTCATGACGTTAAATACCGAGTTATATTGATGTTAGCCTATGGTTCTGGTTTACGAATTAGTGAGATCGCTAATTTAAAAATTAAAGACATCGATAGCGAACAAATGTGCCTTAAAATAGAACAGGGGAAAGGCCAAAAAGATCGATACACGGTACTACCACCCTGTTTATTAATAGAGTTACGCCAATACTGGAAAGCTTATCATCCTAAAACATGGCTATTTTCTCTTACAGATGGTACTGAGCCAATTACAACGCCTTCTATTCGCCGTATATGGCAACAGATAAAGGAAAAAGCAAACCTCCACCACTGCGGAGGTATTCATGGGCTCAGGCATGCTTTTGCAACGCACATGCTAGAAGATGGGGTCGATTTATATACCATTAAACAACTTTTAGGCCATTCTTCCATCCGCACCACTACACGCTATCTTCGTTTAACCAAACTGCGTTTGGCAGAGACTCCATCACCGCTCGACTCGCTCCTTTTAACCCAAGTACCAAAATCTTAAATCATGCACCAGCCAAAACAACATAGGGGCTTAAAACCACACTTGGAACTTGCTGATATTTTCCGCAATTATAGCCAAACCTATAGGAGTAATCATAAACTGTGCAGCCAACAGTATAAAGCGATACGGGCTATTGTTGCTTGTCGTACTGCTTGTTTAGGAGGTCATCTCTCCCGATGCGATAAATGTTACTACGAATCAATAAGTTATAATTCATGCCGTAACCGCCATTGTCCAAAATGCCAGGCAATGCAAAAGGAACGTTGGATTGATGCACGTACAGAAGAATTATTACCCACAGGATATTTTCATGTTGTTTTTACCCTACCTCACCACATTAATCCTCTTGCTCAAGGAACACCGGAACTCATTTACAATTTATTATTTCAAACGGCACGTGACACATTATTACAATTTAGTGCAAATCCCAAATGGTTAGGTGCTAAACCAAGTATTACTATGGTTCTTCATACTTGGGGACAAAACCTGGAGCAACATATCCATGTGCATTGCATTATAAGTGGTGGTGGATTAACAAAAAATAAGCAATGGAACCATGCTAAAAGAGCATTTCTTTTCCCGATTCGTGCACTATCTAAAGTTTTTAGAGGAAAATACCTGGAACAACTTAAGGTCTTATTAAACAATCGCGAAGTATGTTTACCTAATGGCTCTACTAATAAAGAAACCATTCAACAACTTATCTCATTACTGTACGAAAAGGATTGGATTGTTTATGCTAAACCTCCCTTTGCAGGACCAGAACACGTTCTGAAATACCTTGGACGCTACACCCATCGAATTGCTATTGGAAATCAGCGATTAGTCGCTTTTCAAAATAATACAGTCTCATTTAAATGGCGTGATTACGCAGACAACAGTCAACCAAAAATAATGAAATTAAACGTCAATGAATTTACTCGACGTTACCTGTTGCATGTCTTACCAAAGGGATTTCAACGCTTACGACACTATGGGATTTTAGCAAATCGTTATAAATCCATAAACCTAAAACAAGCACGAATAGCACTTAATCACCCTGAAATGAAGCCAAAGAGAAAAGAAAAAATCCATGACTTAATGCTACGACTGACAGGAATAGACATAACTAATTGTCCACGCTGTGGTTCTGGACGATTAAATATACGATAGTGTCGCTAAGCTCGTGATTGATTTTAGCCATCCATGGCTGAAATCGACTCGCAAACGCGACAAGTATGCCTCCGGCGGCCCTGGCCGTCCTGTGTCCGCTTGTTTTTTCACCCCATTCGGGGTTCAAAAACAACGCTACCCCAATGACTGACGCCTTTTCGGATGCCTTATATTTTGCCTGCGGCAAAACATCCGGCTCTAAGGCTACCAGGGACTACCAGCCTCGCTCGTTCCTCGCTTCCTTGGCTGGCAGCGGTTGAATCGTTTTTAGCTAAGTGGGTCACTCATTCTGGAGATCCTCCAATCGAGTTGGGAGTTATATGAAGATAAATAGTGTACATTTAATAGCTTATAATATTAATGAAGGAGCATGGCTAACTATGGCAGTTTTCGTAAAAAAATCGTCTTCCCTCATTAATCAAGGAAGAACCAACGCAAGAATCTATTTAAAAAAGTATGACCTAGGTGGAAATGCCAACATAAGTACATCTCGTTTAACACAACTGCCCATGATAAATTTAATACAAACCCCATAGTTCTTTACCACAAAATCGGCAGTTTAGCTCAACAAATCTTATAGACTGACACTTAATCCAAAATTAATCGGCAAGATCGCTATGTGTCAGTCTATAAGAATCTAAGTGTTATCTATCTCAAACAAAACTCCATTTTCAAAAGTCGACATTTACCCTCATAGCATGACTTAGCTTCCAAGGAGTTAAAACTCAGCATTTTTTAAATAATTGGATTAAACTTAAAAAAGTGGGCAAATATGAAAATGGTATATCTAATACCAAAATCAATGACATAAACATCTTTCCTAAATACTTTCTATGAACTCTCGTGAGACTTTGTTACCCTGTCACATTAACATCCACCATTGAACCTGAACCCTATTATTTGCCATCAAACCCCGAGACAAAAGAGGTAATATGTTAAATCATCACGACAAGCTCACTATTAGAATGATAGAGCAGCAAATGAAGGTACTGCATCAAAAAAAAGCTAGCGATGCAGAGATGTTAGAAACACTCAGCGATTTTGCACCTGATGTAAAATATATTCTGGCTGCAGGAGGAATTAAAGAAATTAGGTTATGTTTAAAAGACAACCCTTTCTTTGCTTACTTTGTAAGCCTAGCACAAGGTAAAAAACCAAGGGCTGTTAAAGTGTAGGTGCACTTAAGAGCATATAATCAATATTTCCATACCCGTCGCAATTACATTCAACTTAATGAGTTTTTCATATTTTTATTAAAATACGGCATTTCGATAATTAAGCATGAATTTCAGAAGAGTATTAAGAAGCAATTATAAGTAACATCAATTTATATATATAAGTCCAAAAAACGTTCGTTTAATGAGAGTCCCAAAATTAATCAATTTTGTATAAAACTGATATATGAAATATAATTGAACATCTTTTAAATCAGGGTTATTTTATGAATGAAGAATTGTTTGTTTCTGCCTGGAAGAAAGGGATTAAAAAAGTAGGCGCTGAATTTTTTAATATAAAAGCTTCTTCCTTTGATATGGCTCAAAAAAAATGGCAGTTAGAACCAAACTACCAGTTCATTAAAAATGAAATGGGCAGCTACAGTCATGGCAAACAGGTTTTGCTTGGCTTAATGTATTCATTTTATGATCCCGAGTGTGGTCAAGAACTTTTAATTCAGGCTCAATCCCCCAATTTCGTACAGGCAATTTTTATTCTTGACGAAGAGGCTCGAAACATTATCTCACAACTATGGTTACATCATACGGGTTGGTAGTTTATCTAAAACTGATGTGTGATTTATCCTGAAACAACCTATAATTTTATCAAAAACCACTCACCAAGGTTCATCATGTCAATAGCAGGAAGCATCATCCAATATGGATTTTCAATAAGCTTAGTCGTTAATGCAGCACTTTTTATACCCCAAATAATTTCCTTGATTAAAACAAAATCCGCTAAAGGCATTTCATTAATTACCTTTGCTGGTTTTAATATCATACAACTGTTCACTATGCTGCATGGCTTCTATCAAGGAGATTATCTCCTGGCGGGTGGGTATCTTTTAAGTATTATCACCTGTGGTACCGTATCGGTTCTAATTTGCTATTATCGATATATAAAAACAGGAAGCAATATCTTTGTTTCATCGGATTAAACGTATCTCAGTACTTTAATTGATTTAAAGTTAACCCAGGATTTCATGAATGTAAAAAATCCCTTGGTGACTAATTTTTAGTCATGTGTTATTATATCCAGCCAAATTTTGACATTGGCAATTCAATACAATGGAACTGGATATGGATCTCAACCAAACAAACCTCACATTACTACCCTATGAACAGAACATTGTCATTAAAGACATTACTCAAAAAATAAGTATTATTGAATTAATGGGGCAGTTGCTCAAAAAATTACAACTCACCTTATCCTGTTTTGAAAAGAAGGAATTGTATCGGTTTGATGCGCAGGTAGGTGAAACCCTATGCCAAATCAGAGCATATAAGATCTATTGTCTCGCCTCCCATTCAACACCACAATTTTTAGAAACGATCGGGAAATTAAAAAGTGATGTATCTCATGGAATTAAAAAACTATCGATACAGGCAGAACACTATCAGAACCTTCTAAAATCACATAAAAGCCAAAGGCCTGAGTCTGTTCGTGCTCCAATTACTCTTGCTGATTTTTTTAGTGAATTGGACTGCATAATCCCTCTCTCGGATGATGCATTATTTCTCTTTATTTCTCATTTTTTATGCCACTATCATCTTGTGGATGATGACAACATACCGATGGCCATTGATTTTCCAGCACTGTCCAGTGAACTTTCTGTATCCCGAAGCTTTGCTAAAAAAATCGGGCACTTTTATCAAAAAAGACTGTCGGAACTATCCTGTGATTTTATATTCCAATTAGTAAAAGAACTACCGAACTCTCATGAGTTAGAATCAATATTACCCTTACTGCATCATCAATCTGATGAAGGGCGCATGGTATTACCCTGTTATTGTGTTACTGAAATTATTGTTCTTCACATGATTGAAAAAGAGGCCAATCTGGTTTTATTAGTCAATGTTGCTACTAAAAATACAAGAAAACAAAGCGCTCTTTTTTTAAGGGGATCAAAACAGCAGCAAAATTTTGAATTAATTAACGAAGAGCAACAAAATGACCAGCCCTGTATGGTGATGTACGGCAGCAGCATGCCCCTCGCTACTTATTTAATAGAACATACCTTAAAAAAAATAATCTCAATGGGTATTAAAGAAGTCATTTTATCCAATAACGCTGCACACCCTCAATATTCTGGAATAACATTGAGCGCCTATAGAGACAATCCTTATGCAACCTTAATCTCACAACAACGCGACTCGCTTACTATTCACGAAATATCTATTGCTCAACAAAGAGCATCTCTTCTGATTAGAATGAAACAATTAGCTGATAAGACAGGCTGCACCAGCAATAACCCAACTTTATTTATTTTAAAACATATTTTCTGCAATACCGTAAATGCTTATAAAAAGTCTGTATCTATCAAGCTATTCAACACGACTGCGTATACCACGCCTGACATGCCTCCAATGGCTTTTCAAACACAATACGAGCTGATTTATTAAAATTATTCCATTTCAGGCTTATACTTAATCAAAAGACCTGACTCAAATGAACTGGAAGGAAGTCCTGGATGGGCAAAAACCATTTGTTTTCAACATTAGAGCAAATCTTGCCCCTAATGGCGGGCTTTAGCTATCTTCTGGATAAAGACAATCATTATAAAGCCTGTACCCGATCACAGGCCTTGTTATTTGGTTTAAAAGCACCACAGGATATTGTAAACCAAACAAACAAAAGCCTGCCGCTTTATCAAAAGCATCCTGAGTTACTTAATACATTAGATGCCATTAACCATCAGATGATGCAGTCAAAAATCGCTGTGCAGTTCGATGAGCCTGTAAAAAATCAGGATGGAAAATTAATGGTTATTAAATACCATAAAATTCCTTTGTTCGATAACAAAAACGGGTTGATTGGCGTTTTATCTCTTGTTGTTGACGAGCCTTCAAATAGGCCCCCTGTCTCCTCATACTCTGCAAATGACCTTGCCTTGAAACACATCCTCACCCATCTTCCAGAGCATGTGTATTGGAAAAATAAGGAGGGGCAATATTTAGGTTGTAATCTGTCACAGGCAAAAGATCTTAACCTTGCAAATTGCGACGATATTATAGGAAAAACAGATTATGACTTATCTCCAAAAGATAAAGCGGATCTTTTTTGGGAACTGGATAATCAGGTATTAACGCATGGTTTAACTATAGATGCAGAAGAAGAGATCATCAAAAACGGAGAAAGCCGTATCGTTATTTCTAAGAAAGCCCCTCTTTATAATGAATTCAACCAGGTTATTGGACTTCTGGGGATCTCATTTGATATTTCTGATAGAAAGAAAATGGAAGAGGAACTTAAAAAGGCTAAAAATGCCGCAGAAGCTGCCAATAGTGCAAAAACAGAGTTTCTCACAAACATGCGCCATGACATCCGCACTCCTCTATCTGGAATTGTAGGGTTTTCGGAGCTTTTAAAATCTCAATCAAATGAGCAACGCATTAAAGAATATGCTGACAATCTTATCGCATCAAGCCATGCGCTGCTTGATTTAATGGATGAGGTTCTTGAAGCAGTAAGAGTAAGCTCTGGCGAAATCCCAATGCTTAAACGTAAATTTAGCCTGATGCAGACGTTCGATCAGGTCATTGCCTTAAACCAAGCGCGTGCTCATGAAAAAAAATTGAACTTATCCCTTACAGTGGATACCAACCTCCCCTGCTTTGTTATTGGGGATAAAATCCGAATCCACCGAATAGCTCTTGAATTAATTGGAAACGCCCTTAACTTCACCGATATAGGGCATGTATCGGTGAATGTGGCTCTGGCTAAAAAAGAGGGGCGTCAATTAGTCATTAAATTGACCGTGACTGATTCTGGCATGGGTATTCCAAAAGACAAACAGCAAGAAATTTATCTGCAATTTAAACGGCTGACCCCATCCTATCAAGGGATTTATAAAGGTGCAGGGCTTGGGCTTTATGTAGTAAAGCAATTTGTGGATGAGCTGGGTGGCGAAATTTATGTTGCCAGTGAATCTAATAAAGGAACCTGTTTCACTTGTCTGATACCTCTCCAGGAGTCGCTTCTCGATGATGACTCAGGCATTGATGAGATTGATGATTTAAAAGTTGAAACGGCGTATATGACCCCTGCAAAGCACCAACAATCCAAAGCTTCGTCCATCTCACTACAACATGATAAAGCAACCGCTTTTGTTCTGGTTGTTGAAGATAATTATATTGCCCAGACTGTCGCCAAAGCATTATTAAACCAATTAGATTGTGCTGTTGATGTAGCATCAAATGGTGTTGATGCTCTAGAGCTGTGCAAAAAGAATCACTATGATCTAATTTTTATGGATATAGGCTTAGGGGATGGGATGGATGGTTATGAGGTAACCCACCATGTTAGAAATTGCTCTACCGAAATAAAGAACACCCCTATTATTGCACTCACGGCGCATGGTGGTGATGAGAACAGGCAACGCTGCATTGAGGCAGGAATGGATGCAGTTTTAACCAAGCCACTAACTCAGGCTCATGCCACAGACATTCTTAAATCGTTCATTCCCAAGCTGCATGAAACGTCAGTTGTTGATCTCTCCAAAACAAGAAGAGATTTGCCCGACTGTGATGATGAGATGTTTCAATTAAACCAGTTCCCCATCTTAAACAGTGACGAAGCATTGAAAAACTGTGCGACTCATGCGATGTTAAAAGAATTATTGACCTTAATGACTCAGGAACTTCCCGCTGATTTGGAACGCATGAAAAAAGCTTTCAAGGCTCATGATTGTCCTCTGGTTGAAAAAACCGCCCATAAAATCAAAGGTGGTGCGGTTTATGTAGGAACCATCCGCATGAAATACGCCTGTCAGTATGTTGAGCGCTACTGGAAAACCGGACAACGTGAATTATTTGATGCACTCTATCATCAGGCAGTAAGTACTATAGAAGAAACCATCACCTATATTGAGGGCTGGCTGCAAAGGAATACACCATGAATAAAAAATTGTTTCATACGCTCGAACGTGAGTGTTTGATTTATTTATCCAAAAAAGAGGTGACGCTTGAACAACTTCGCCCTTTAATTAAAGAATTTCTCTCCACACAACCTGAGCACTTACTATTAATTCTGGCTAAAGAAGAACAAACGACTGATGCAATCAGTGAGGTAATCGCGCACAATACCCCAATACCCCAATACCCCAATACCCCAATACCCATGATGTTTTAATCCATCGGGTGATACAACACCTTAGTGACCTACTTTATGAAACCATCAAGCCTTATTATTTTCAGAATAAATCTTAATAAAAATCTATTCATCCCCCTATAATAAAAGCCATTAGGAATCTGTTGATATTTGCCCCTGCTCTTTCTTTAATTGTTCCTGCTTTCTTAAATAGATTTCTTGCCTATTAATGCTCACCTCTTTAGGCGCATCAATTCCCAGTTTAAAATTGCCAGGTTCATGGGTTTTAAATGGGGTAATTACAACCTTTTGATTGTTTTCCAGCGTAATAACTAACTCAGATTCAAAAGCTACTGTTCTTATTTCCATGTTGGTTTACTCGTTTTAGTTCAAAATAATTGCTGCAAAAACGCATTATTGATGGGTTTTCAAATACTAAGCTGCTAATAACAATTTGCCAACTCAGTGAGTGGGATGGTTCATTACAT
>NZ_AP022840.1 GCF_011764505.1 Legionella antarctica | reverse complement strand
GTGATTGGTGACTTTTTAATGGGTTTTGCTGTTTAACTAAGCAATTTTATACTGTAGGAGTTTTTCTAATGAAATGGATTAAAATGATATTCAAACCCTTTATATTATTTTGTAAAATAATTGCAGAGCCGAACCCAAATTACCGTAGTAGATACAGTCATAATAAAACAAATAATGATACGGAAATTAATCCTGTTACTGGCCTTCCGATGATTGGTAATTTGGATAGCCTGGGTAATTCTTTTGGGACAAGTGCATCTGATAGACACAGTAATTGGCATAGTGATTACCATCGTCCAATCCAAACCTATACTAGTAGTTATGATCCATTTAGCAATCGTTATTTATAAATACAAAAGAATATTTATTTTTTGTGCCTCTATATAGTTCTATAAATATTATTTATACTCGATGTACTGGTTTAACAATTAATTTAATAAGGAATTGGTAATTGAGATTACTAAAAACATTATTAATTAAATTTTTAAAATTAACTCATTTAATCCAAAAAAATGAAATTCACGTGCTGGAATATAATAAGAACAATGAACCATCTATAAATCATTTAATCAGACTATCAACAATTGAAAACCTAGGTATAATTGATGGTTCATTTTGCACTAAAAGTTCTAATGATGCCTGCTTCTAAAATAGGAAATACTCATCATATTAAGTCAACTTAAATAAGTGAAATATTAAATAAATTAATAGAACAAGGAAATCAAATGGCTTTAATAACCGCTAAAAAAATTAGTGATAAAGAAAAAATCAAACTTGAGATTAATAAAGAAATATACGCGGAAATTCAGCGATATTGTGACTGGGCTGGAATCAGTGAGATTGACCATTTTTTTGAGGAAGCGGCTTCTTTTATTTTTTCTAAAGACAAAGACTGGAAGAAAATAAATTCACCTAAAGTTACATCTCAAGTAAAGTAATTACTAAATGAAATACATATTGACACACAGGGATATCATGAAAAAAATAATTGCGTTTCTAATTTTAATGCCCTTTGCAGCAACTGCTGATCACGTGAAGACAGACAAGTCTTTAGAGATATTTGAAAAACTCTGCGCCTCAAGTAAAGATCCACTAATCCGATCAACAAATTGTAAATTAGCCGAGAATCAAAGAAAAGCAATGATCATTAGTAAAGCTCAGGCCATACAATAAACGGAAAATGGCCGTGTACCGCTAGTAAACCGTAGGGCTTTATCAGATATGAGTCTATTTTCTTCCCTATTATTGATTTTTTTACTTAGGATTGACTTAATATGACACGCTTATTGATAATTGCTTTTTAATGAAAACACTAGATGAAGTTCTAAAAGGTATTGTCAGCAAAGTAACATACCACAACGAAGCAACTGGTTGGTCTGTTCTTCGAGTCCATCCGCTTAATGCACCCCAACAACAAGAAACAGTCACTATCCATCAAACCAAAGTATTCGCCGGTGCCACCATGGAATTTATCGGCGCATGGACTATTGATAAAAAATACGGTCGTCAATTTAAAGCAGATAAAGCCATTGAAAAAAAACCTGCAACCGCAGCCTCCTTGGAAAAATATCTAGGCTCTGGTCTTATCAAGGGTGTTGGTCCAAAAACCGCAAAAAAAATTGTGACCTACTTTAAACAAGAAACCTTAGAGATATTTGAATCCAACATCAATCGATTAACTGAGGTTCCAGGAATTGCCACCAAAAAACTGCACATGATTGAGGCTGCATGGACGGAACATAAAGCAATAAGAGATGTCATGATGTTTTTGCAACATCATGGAATAAGCACTCTTTTTGCAGTCAAAATATATAAAAAATACACTGATGAAGCAATAAAAATTGTCACTGAAAATCCCTATCGGCTTGCCAATGATTTTTATGGAATTGGCTTTTTTTCAGCCGATAAAGTGGCCTTAAGTCTTGGTGTGCCTCCTGATAGCCAGCAACGAATCATTGCAGCAATAAAGCATGTTTTGGCTGCAAGTCGAGAACAGGGGCATTGCTATTTAACACTACCCCAAATCAATGCAGGAATCATCGAGTTAATTGATATGGACCTAGAGGCTCAACTCATAGAGCGCCTTACATTGATGGAGCAAGACCAACAACTTAAAACACGTGTGATTGAGAAAGAAAATCTGAACTGCATTGCTTATTACTCAAAAACACTGTTTTATGATGAACAAACGGTTGCCCAAAGGATTAAAGACATCGGCGGTTTAGTTGCCTTGGACTCAGAACGAGTAACCTGCTGGATTAACACCTATTGCCAACACCAATCAATTTCCTTAAGTGAAGAGCAGCGTATTTCGGTAAGCCAGATTGTTCAGCATCGATTTTCAGTATTAACAGGTGGCCCTGGGTGCGGAAAAACCACCACGACCCTGGTTCTCGTTAAGCTTCTTCTAGCAATGAAGAAAAATATTCTTCTTGCAGCCCCCACCGGGCGTGCCACACAAAGGATGACCGAAGTCATTGGGCGGGAGGCTAAAACAATTCATCGTCTTCTTGAGTGGAAAGGTGGTGAGTTTAAAATGAACGAAGAAAACCCACTGACTGCTGATTTTTTAATAGTAGATGAATGTTCCATGCTGGATGTCAGTTTAAGTGCCTCATTATTAAAAGCGGTGCCACAAAACTGTCAGGTTCTCTTTATTGGTGATGCCGACCAACTTCCACCAGTTGGCGCAGGCAACGTTCTGAAGGATGTGATTGCCTCAGGCGTTATCCCTTGCTTTCGCTTGACCCAAATCTTTCGCCAGGCACAAGCCTCTTCAATCATCAAATACGCTCATGCCATCAATCAATCTCAAATCCCACCCATTAATTCACCGTTTCATCAGCCTGAACTATGGCGCTCAGGGGAGGATTGTCTCTTTATTGACTCCGATGAAGCCACCAAAGAACAGCTTGGGTTTGTCGCCAAAGTAAAAAATTATTTTCACTGGAAAACCGCCGATTTGGAAGAGTCTTTACATGGAACCCCTTTTGAATTCAGGACAAAAGAAGAAATCACTTCCGCCTACGAACATGATTTTGAAATTCCAAAAAAGTTCAAACATGTTGACTTAGAAAAGTTACAGCACAGCGATAGTGAGGTGCAGGCTTTAAAACTGCTATTGAAAAAAATTCATCCCTGGTCATCATTACACTATGGCCTTAGTGCCGTTGATGTGGTGGTTCAATTGTATTTAAACTGGATACCGAAATACCATGGAACCACCACTGAAATTCAAATTTTAACGCCCATGACCCGAGGAACCTTAGGCTCTGCGAACTTAAATAACGTCATTCAAGATAAAGCAAACCCCTACTCATCAGATAAAAGTCAATTAAAAGTTGGGGAGCGAATCTTTCGCGAAGGGGATAGAGTAATCCATAGGCGCAACAATTATGATTTAAACGTGTTTAATGGGGATATTGGAACAATCATCCAAATTGATAATGAAGAGCTTACTTGCATGGTCTCCTTTTTACCTGACCATCGCGAGGTTCATTACCAAAAAGAAGACATTATGGAATTGGATTTAGCCTACGCTATCACCATTCATAAATCACAAGGCAGCGAATTTGCAGCGGTCATTATTCCCGTGCTCACCCAGCATTTTAAGATGCTGTATCGAAATTTAATCTATACGGGATTAACCAGAGCAAAAAAATTAGCGGTTTTTGTGGGCACTAGGAAAGCAATGACTATGGCGATTAAACAGCAAGACACAAGCTTAAGACAAACCGCCCTGGAGTTATTAATTAAAAAAGACCATTTGCTGGCTGAATATTCCATAGAAGAACTTTAACCTCCTCAAAAAAGCCACCGCTACTTAGGGTTCATTTACCCATAGGTTAAGAAATCTCTTACAAAAAATTCAGCATACCAGTCAATGGATTATTGGCGCAGAAAAGCTATACTGAATTTGTTTGGCGTAGCTGGTATGTTGACAGGATGTTGAAGCACTAGCGGGTTCATGGATGAACTCAAATCAGTGGCATGTACAGCTGCGCACAGGCACAACGGATAGATTTTAGCTCACTTTTTATAATGAAATGAAACTTCTCTATCCCACTAATTCTTTAGCCTTATCCCAAATAAGCATCAACTCATCAAAAGGTAAACCCTCCAGGTTAATCAGTTCACGTTCCTCGGCAATTAATTTAACCGCCCGTAGCCGCCTTTCAAATTTAGTTAGCGATTGCCCAAGTGTTACCCTTGGGCTTAACTTGCAAAAAAGACACAGAGAAAATACCGCGTGAAGTAAATCGCCAATTTCTTCTTGCAACGAAGTTTGATTCGCTTTAGAAGAGTCATAGTCTAGGTGCTCCTTTATTTCATCACACTCACTGTGAATTTGACTCATGATTTGCTCTACATTTTGCCACTTGAATCCAAATTGGGAGGCTTCCTCCTCCAGCGCGCTAATTTTATCTAAAAGTTCCATGATATACCTAAAGGTGATGTGTTAAGCGTCATAAGCTAAGCCTGATTAATCTGCATGACACTATTTTCTAACTAAAGTCGATTTTACAACGGTTGGGTCTGCGCGTAAAATACCTGACACTTTCTTTTTCATATCAGCACTTGATGTCCAGCCCTATCAAAAAACAGCCCGCCTTATTCAGTCAGAACAACCAATCAGGAAATTGGAATCACCCGACCCCATTAACCCATGTGCTGAGCAATGCAACCCCATACCCTTTTGATGCATTACCCAATATCCTGCAACAAGTGGTTAATGCCTATCAATGCTACGGACAACAACCTCTGTCACTGGTGGCAAGTGGAGCCTTGGCTAATCTGTCTTTGGCCTGTCAAACACTTGCCAATGTAGCCCGAGACAATTATCTGGTTAGCCCTGTTTCACTCTATTTTTTAGTCATTGCAAGCTCGGGTGAGCGCAAGAGTGCTGCTGATAATGTGTTTTCCAAAGCCATCCGCCAATGGGAAGCAGCGGTACGTAAAAAACGAGAACCTGAGCGATTGAGCGCATTAACCCAACACAAAGCCTGGCAGATGGAACGAGATGGACTGCTTACCCAAATCAAACGTACCGTCTATTCGGGTGAAGACAGCGATTATTACAAAGATTTACTCGATTATCTGGTGCATCAGGAGCCAGATATACCCATACAACCCACCCTCTACTTTGAAGATGCAACGCAAGAAGCATTGGCAATCCATCTAGCCCACGGCTGGCCAAGTGCGTCTCTTTGGTCAGATGAGGCAGGCATAATCCTCGGCAGTCACAGCATGCAATCGAACCCCATGCGATTTGTCGCGTTACTTAATCGTTTGTGGGAAGGAAAATCCTTTGCAGCACATCGCAAGACCTCGCAAAGCTTTATCATTGAGAACAGACGCCTTACCTTAAACCTGATGATGCAACCACTACTGTTAGATCAGATGATTAGCCAGGCCACCGGAATCAGCCGTCAAAGCGGTTTTTTGGCGCGCTGTCTGCTTGCCTACCCAGACAGCTCCATGGGAACACGATTTTACCAAGAACCTCCAGAGAGGCTTGAGGGTTTAAATGAATATGAGCAACGTATTACGGATTGTCTGGATCAATCTCAACGCTTAAACCAGGCAGGCTGTATTAACCTGCCTTTACTAAAAATGAATGCTCAGGCAAAGCACTTATGGGTTCAATTCTTTAATGGCATTGAAGCAGGATTAACTGCCCAAGGACAATGGATGGAAATTAAGGACTTTGCGAGCAAAGCCGCTGAAAATGCAGTCCGTCTTGCCGCCCTCTTCCATCTCTTTTCAGGTAAAACAGGGGACATCAGCGTGGAGCACATCGAGCAAGCAATTACCTTGATGAATTGGTACTTAAGTGAGGCAAGGCGCCTTTTGGAACCACAATCAACACAGCCTGATCTTGAAGATGCCAGAAAATTACTTGCTTGGCTCTTGGAGCAAAGGCCGCAAATCGTAACGCCCAGGGATATTTTGCAGTTTGGACCCTTGCGTAGCAAAACACAAAGAGATGATGCATTGGAAATGCTAATCGAACATCACTACATACGCCTGCTAAAAGCTGGGAATAAAACAACTATTGAAATTAATCCCCGGGGTAAATAATCTAAATCGAATCCCAATCTTTGCTACATTTGCTACACTTAGGCATTTTGGGTTTAAATTACACCAGTGACATATTCTAATAACCCTATTAGCCCTTATAACACAAGGCCTTAAATCGATTAATCAATTTGTAATCAGGAAAATAGGTGTAGCAAATAACATGCTACATATCTGCTACATCATGCTACACATTAAGTTTTTTTAAAAGTGTCTGCCAAAATCCATAGATTGATGCAACACTCGAATGACTGCGATACCATAACTTGTAATTTTAAAGAAAATAATATGGGAACCGATATTAAATACCCTCAAATTCTGGCGAACATAATCACATGCGCGCGAAATCAACGGATCTTCTGCAAGATGTTGGAAACTGGTTTCGATCGCCAAAATATAATCTTCTGTCCGTTTAATACCAAATTCACTTATACTATATGAATAGATGGACTCAAGATCCTCTATAGCCTTTGGATAAAGACGATAACTTTTATTTGGCATGAGGTGTTTTCTTCATGCACTCAAGAAAATCATGTGCATTCCACATTAAGGGATCGCCACTACCCTCTCCTTCATCAATAAGATGACGCAACTGTTCGAGCTTTGAAGCCGCTTGTTTTTCACGAAGCAGGCGCAGAGACTCTCTCAAAACTTCACTATTACTTCTATAATCCCCAGACTCAACAAGAAATTGAACATAATCACGAAGTTCACTGCCCAAATCAACCGTCATTGTGCGAGCCATAAACACCTCAGGAATGTAAGATTTATTCTTACATTCATTATATAAGACATTTGCTTACATTTCAAATTGTTTTTTGCTATCTCTAGAGTACACCCGTGTGATATGTTTGACCGCTTCCCAAAAACCCTTATTTTTTCTATCAATAGGATTTGATTTATATTTGTGGTAATGTGATATCTTTCATCTTAGATCTCATTGATAGGAAATGCTGATGGATTTAGTAGGTTATGCCCGCGTTTCCTCGACTGATCAAAATCTCACCATTCAACTCGATGCTTTAAAAAATGCCGGGTGCAAGAAAATTTTTTCCGAGAAAAAAAGCGGCACCTCAAAAAAAGACAGAACAGCATTTGATGAGTGCATGGAGTATATTAGAGAGGGGGATACTCTCGTAGTAACGCGAATTGACCGACTAACACGCAGCATCCTTGATTTGCAAACCTTGCTCCATGATTTAAAAGATAAGGACATTAACTTAAAAGCTCTTGACCAGCCAGTCGATACATCGAGTGCGTCAGGAAAATTCTTTTTGGATATGTTAGGCGTATTTGCTGAATTTGAAACCAACCTTCGCCGTGAACGACAATT
This sequence comes from Legionella antarctica, assembly GCF_011764505.1. Taxonomy (NCBI): domain Bacteria; kingdom Pseudomonadati; phylum Pseudomonadota; class Gammaproteobacteria; order Legionellales; family Legionellaceae; genus Legionella; species Legionella antarctica. The sequence continues at coordinate 133,467 of NZ_AP022840.1, read as the reverse complement.
GGAAGGAGTTGAACGCGCCAAAAAAGCAGGCGTTTATAAAGGACGAAAGCCCACGGCACGTGCTAAAAGTAGTGACGTCATAGCCCTTATTAATCAAGGGTACACACGGGTGGCAATTGCTAAAAAATTGGATATAGGCATTGCCAGTGTCTACCGTATTTTAAAAACACATCGTCAAAACAATCCAGAGCAGATCCTTCCAGGTAGTCAATCCGCAAAAAAAATAGCAGTGATCGAAATTTGGCTTCAGGTTGAGAACAATTCAAAATTCGTTAGAGGGAAGAGTGAGTCAAGACGACGTATTGAACAAGAATGCTTTTTCCCGTTTGATATGGTTAAAAAAGACAAGGATGGTTGGGAGTATGTGCTTAAAATTCCTTATGAAAGCGATAAGGAATTGGATGAAACAATTAATGAACTTATGGATGAAGCCGGTCATATTGCTGATTTACGAAATGGCTTTGCAGAATTCAATGTGATTGAACCTGCCACAGGTAAATCCTGGTCATGACAGCTTGGTTCGCGACCCTGCCCTGGCTGCATTATATTGATTTTAAAAAGAAGGAACTGTACCAGTGTGCACGTTTTGAAAAAGACATGCGCTATTATGTCATTCGATTAAGTAAAGATTTACTTGAGGACTGGGTGATTACTTTAATCAATGGGCGCATCAAATCAAAACTTGGGCAAAGCCGGACGCTGGCATTCGCTAATTTTAACGAAGCCTTTAATTCTTTTTGTCAGCTTGCTAAAATACGCCACCACCGTGGTTATCAGCTCAAAATATTTGATTGCGATAATCCCCTTCTATTGCATCTACTGCCCTTTTCAGTACATGCGATGAGTAATGAAAAAGCGTATGAGGCCAAAATCATGCAAAATGTAAATAGTCAGAGAATGAAAAGCCCCACCCTTTCTCCCACCAAGAGCAACCAAACACCTCAATTAAATCATCAGCAAATGGGGTTTTCATTTTAATGGGTACTCTATTTTTGGGGAACTTATGAAAAATACCGATTAGCAAGGAAACCGCCAAAATGATGTTTTATTTGACAGGATAAGATTTGTACACGATTTTTGTTCCAACTTTTCGAATTAACATCTAAACTAAGCACCACGCGTTATTAAAAGGAGCATTCTATGAATAAAAAAGAACTTATTACTGAGATCAGCGACACATCTGGACTAAGTAAAGCAGACTCAGAAACCGCATTAAACGCAGTGATTGGCTGCCTAACTGATTTGCTTGCCAAGGGCGACTCCATTGTATTGCCAGGGTTTGCCAGTTTATCCGTGAAAGAAAGAGCTGCTCGCACGGGCCGTAATCCCGCTACAGGACAACCAATCGACATCGCTGCCAGCAAAGTAGTGAGCTTTAAGACTGGGAAAAAATTAAAAGAGGCCATTAACGGCCAATAAATTCTGGAGGCAATAATGGCTCGTGGTATCAACAAGGTTATTCTGGTGGGTAATGTGGGCAATGCACCAGAGGTCCGTCAAACAACAGAAGGCAATGCGATTGCAACACTATCTTTAGCAACCAGTGAAACTTGGAAAGACAAACAAACTGGGGAAAAACAAGAAAAAACGGAATGGCATCGCGTTGTGTTTTTTAGGCAACTTGCAGAGATTGTTGGGAAATACGTTAGAAAAGGTTCAAAGCTCTATATCGAAGGCAGCCTTCGCACACGGAAATGGCAAGACCAGCAAGGCATAGACCGCTATACCACCGAAATTGTCGCCAATGATATGCAGATGCTTGATAGCCGGCACGATGAGGAAAGACCTAATAACAATGAGCCTACCCCTGCCGCCCAGAATCCTACGTCCACCAACAGCCAATATCCTGTAATGCAGGATATTGATGATAACATTCCGTTTTAAGGAGTTTATATGTGGTTTAATAACCTGGTAGTTTATCAATTCAACACCCCTTTTGAAAAAAACACAGATGGGCTGGAGCAGGCTCTGGAAGAGTTTCGCCTAAAACCCTGTCCACCTCATGCTCGTCAATCCCAAGGCTTCGCAGCCCCTCTTGATGAAGAAAAAGGAAGAGTATACAGTCTGTATGGTTGCCACCTCTTAGTCGCGGCTAAAGAAGTACGCCTGTTACCCAGCAGCATTATTCAGGCAGTACTTGAAGAAAAAAATAATGCTTTTGAATTAAATCACAATCGGCCCATGCGGCGAGCTGAAACCCTACAACTCAAGGAAGAAATTGAGTTTGACTTACTGCCTAAAGCCTTTAGCGTACAAAAAAAAGATTGGTTTTATATCGACACGAACAAACAATGGCTAGTCATCAATAGCGCCAACCCCAATAAAGCATCCGAAGTTGTAACCCTTCTGACCAAAGCTCTGGGCTCACTCGATACATCACCCCTAATGCCTGATTCTGATTTAAGCCCATTGTTTGCTAATTGGTTGATTGAACCTACTTCTTTGCCCGAAGGGCTAGTGCTGGCAAAAAGCTGTGTGCTTGTTACTAGTGGCGAAGACAAAAGCCAGTATACCTGTAAGGATATGGAACAAAACAGAGAGGAACTCATCACCCTACTATCCCAAGGATACCTTGTTTCCTCCATTGAACTGGTTTGGCAAGAGCGTATCCAGTTTATGTTAACCGGTAACTTCCTATTGAAACGATTAAAATCCCTCGACTATCTAGAGGATACCATTAGGGATAATAATAAGCTGGATAATGAGCAAGAGCAATTTGATGCTAATTTTTCCCTGCTTGCTGGCGAACTACGAGACTTACTCACTTTTTTAATCGGCTCTTGTCATAAAAAAAACACAGCTTCCGTTTTCGGGGCCGAGTCGCCAATCCATAACGCGCCCTCAAACACAGCGCTCACCTCCATAGTTTAAGAGAAAACCATGTTGTCCAATAAAAATAGAGTAAAACTCACTGAAACCTTTAGTGCACTACCTGAGCTTGACCGAAAATTGGTTGCCTTAAAAGCCATTTGTTGCCAGTACTCTGCACGCAACCATGAAAAAACCTTCGTGGATGCCGTAATAAAATCTGGAATGACTGATGAAACAGGAAAAGCATTAACCGAAAAAACATATCAAGAACGTGTAAAGCGGCTAAAGCAGCTTGGCATTGCTGAAAACAAATCTGAACTCAGTATTTCCAAAGAGTTACATCATGATTTTTTAATATTGATTTCAGAAGCAGAAAAGACGTGGGTTTTTTCAATGGTTGATACGTTTTATGGCAGTAAAATTCCGGATTTTTCCGATATGTACAATCAAAATATTCGCTTCTATGAAAATACAAGTCAAATCCGTGCACGCCTTATGAAGGCGGTTTATGCAAATGAAACCGATTATTTTTTAGCGAATCGAAATAATCTTAAGTATTGCGCCAAAGTGGTAAGTTACCTGGATGATATTTTTGCTCACGCACCCATCACCATCGAGTGGCTTCAATCCAGAAATGAGCTTATCCAGCTGTATCTTTGTGTGATGCTACTAGGGGAGTATTACTGCGAGGCATCACCAACGTTGTACAGTAACGAAGTTCTTGCGTTTTTTTGCAGGCACCACTTTGACAGCATAGAACATGACTACCTTCATTACTACAGTGCCATCATTCATTTATCTCTAGGTAATATCGATAAAGCAGCAGATCACTGCAAGAATATAAAAGAGATCAAGTCTGGATATTCATTAACAGTTCAAGCAAGCATTGCGTTTCTAACGTCACGGTTTGATTTAGCAACGACGCTGTATCGTAAGGCATTGCCTGCTTTAAGAAAGCAATATGGAAGTCGTGGTTATTATTTTGATAATACTCAAGGCCTACTCCATAATCTTTGCCTTGCCTACGCAGATAATGGCCTATCGCAAATCGACACCAACACGGAACAATATTGTAAGTACGCAGCAAACCACATGTTCATGCCTATGGATACAGTCTACGATCTCCTGCCCCTTTTTCTAGTGATAGAGCAAGGCAGGCAAAAAGAAGCGGAGCGATGGTTGCTTGATTTTGGGAATAAACGTCATGCCCTGAAAACGCTGCATCCATTGACTCTTGCCGTATATCATTTACTGGGCTATACAGCCAATAAAGAATATATTCGAAAAAATCAAGATAATCTCCATGCCCTAGCACAACAATGCATCAAAACCAATCACCTGCTTGCCGCTCACATTGTGTATGAGTTAATCGATAAAATAGAGCAGCACCAAGCTGAATCCACCATTTTTTTTGAGCAAAGCGCCATCAAGCTACGATTTTTGGAGTTGATTCATGTCAAAGATGCCTGGGAATATAGTTTTCAGGCTCTTGAAGGCCTGTTGCTGGAAGAAAGTACTGCCATTACTACAACAAAACAAAAGCGCTTGTTATGGCTTATTAATCCAGACAAGCAGGATGTGGACGTCATAGAACAAAGTATGACCAAAAGCGGGCAATGGAGCGCCGGACGAGCAGTAAGCTTAAAAAAATTAAAATACTACCACCAGTATGAACAATATGATTATTTAAGCACGGACGATAAACGCGTGATTGATTGCCTTATTCATACCTATGATTCTTGGTATGATGAGTATCAATTTGACGAGTACCGTACGCTGTTAGCCTTGGTAGGACATCGGAATATTGCCCACCATCAAAATAAAGACGTCAGCATGGAGTTAGTCCATGGCGAGCCAGAGCTTTATATTGAAGAAAACAAAAAGGGCTACCACTTAAGCCTGTCCCATTGGCTAGAAGAAGCTGGCTTGATTCTTGAGCCAGAAAGCTTGAGCAAGTATCGTGTTATTGATTTTTCACAAGCCTTTGTTAATATTGGTCAGGTCTTGACCAAAAAAGGACTGTCAATCCCAACGCAAGCGAAAGAGAAGGTATTGCGAGTCATTCAGCATGCCAAACGCGACATTAAACTTCATGTTGGCATTAAAGACATTGATATCCCGGAAATTTCAGGCGACCCTACGCCTTGCATCCAACTGTTGCCGATTAAGGAGGGGATTAAGGCCACTTTATGGGTTAGGCCGCTTCCAAACCACGGTACCTATTGCAAAATAGGCTCTGGCAAAGAGCACGTTATGCTTTTGTTAACTGAAAATGGTAACGAGACCAGAACCCGTGTTGCACGTAACTTCAAGGCTGAACAAGACAACCTAGAAACACTTCTAGCACAATGCCCAAGCCTGGCACGCCATGAGGTAGGGCAAGGCGAATATGAAATAGATAATCCAGAGGAAACCCTTGAAACCCTCTCTGAGATGCAGAACTATGCAGCAACACATCCCTTGGTAATTGAGTGGCCACAAGGACAAACATTTAAAATCAAACAGCGGATTTTTTCCGACAATCTTTCATTGAAAATCACTTCAGAAACCAATTGGTTTGCCTACCATGGTGAAATCACATTAAGTGATGGTGAAATTTTGGATATGAAAGAACTTCTGGAGTCCATTGAAACAAAAGCCTATGGCCGATTTATTCGTCTAGGAAATGGGGAGTTTATCGAACTCACCAGTCAGCTTAAAAAGCAACTCAGCTTATTACACGCGATGTCTGATGGCAATAAAATCAACCCCCTTGGTGCGCAAATATTATCTGATATCGCTGCGGAAGCAGAAAACACCGTTTTTGATGAAGGGTGGCAGTCACACCTAAAGAAAATGAAAACCATGAGGAGTCACAATCCCAAGGTACCCTCAACCCTGCAAGCATCCTTGCGTGACTATCAAATCGAAGGATTTCAGTATTTATCCCGTTTAACCCATTGGGGTATTGGAGCCTGCCTTGCTGATGACATGGGGCTTGGAAAAACCATTCAGACGATTGCTCTGCTGTTGGAGCGAGCCAAAAATGGAGCCTCACTTGTTATTGCACCCACCTCTGTGGGCTTTAACTGGATAGAAGAGTTAAATAAATTTGCACCATCACTAAACGTTTATAATTTACGTACCGATGACAAGTCTGCTTTAATAGATAAGGCAGGAAAGTTTGATGTTATTATTTGTAGTTATGGGTTGTTGCAACACAATGAGACTCTTTTAACAGAAAAGGCCTGGGAAACTATTGTTCTTGATGAAGCGCAAGCAATTAAAAATGCGAATACACAGCGCTGGAAAACGGTCATGAAGCTTAGAGGAAAAAACCGCATTGCGTTATCAGGGACGCCCATTGAAAACCATTTGGGCGAGTTATGGAGTATTTTTAGCTTCATTAATCCGGGGCTACTGGGTACGATTAAATCCTTTCAAAGCAAATACTCTACCCCTATTGAAAACGGACAATCATCAGGAATGGTACAGGTGTTAAAGGCACTGGTTTCCCCCTATATTTTACGGCGTATCAAATCAGAGGTTTTAAGTGAACTGCCACCCAAAACAGAGCAAATCATTCATGTAGAACAAACTGAGGAAGAAGCTGTTTTCTATGAAGCTCTGCGCCGTCGAGCGGAAGAACGCATGGTCTCTCTGCTTGAAGAAAACAACCGCATAGGCGTTTTTGCTGAAATTACCAAACTAAGGCAGGCTTGTTGCGACAGTTCTTTAGTGGATAGCACGCTGTTACTTGAAAACAGTAAGCTGAATGCATTTATTGAGACTGTAAAAAACATTATCGATAATGGACACAAGGCACTGGTTTTTAGTCAATATGTTTCTTTCTTGCAGATTGTCAAAAAACGTATTGACGAAGAAAAAATATCCCACCAATACCTTGATGGCTCAACCTCACCTGCTCAACGCAAAAAATCTGTACAGGCTTTTCAAGCAGGGGAAGGCGACTTATTTCTCTTGAGTTTAAGAGCGGGAGGTAGTGGATTAAATTTAACCGCAGCAGACTATGTAATTCATCTTGACCCTTGGTGGAATCCTGCAGTAGAAGACCAAGCATCAGATAGAGCGCATCGTATTGGCCAGGAAAGACCAGTAACTGTTTACCGCTTTATCATGCAAAACACTATCGAAGAGAAAATAATAGCTCTACACCAACAAAAGCGTAATTTAGCTAATGAGTTACTCAGCGAGCAAGGGGTTAGTGGTAAGTTATCAAACGATGACTTGATGAGTTTAATTGTTGGAGGTAATAATTAAGGGCAGTGGCTTTGTTGGCTCTGTCGTGTTTCTATTGCGGGGTAAGTCAAGATACGTGTGCAAATGGGTCACATCACTTTTAAAACCGGCTACAACCCTTTCTGCATATGAGTTGTAGCCTCTAACTATAGAAGTAATTTCGTGGTTAATAATAAAACAAATCATGCTGCAACGGCGTGCTCTATTGACTCGGTTCGCACCTTAAACAAGAATTTATCCCTTGTCACATGCAGATTTACTGGTCGACGACCTAAATCCAGTATATATTCGCCAAAACGTTTGATCTGCTCTGTCATGTAGGGACTCATATGGCTTAGATCCTCCGCCGTAATCGTATAACCTTCCTGAATTAATGCATGACAGACATCAGTAATATCAATTACGTTTTGCAACATGATGCAATTGGCGATTAAATCGTTATGCTTAACGGCCTTTTCCATTTCATCAGGATCATTCGATGCCACCAAATATTTTGAGCCAAATCTAATCCAGTCTTCAAGCGTGTGATAAGACTCAACTTTATTTGTCGTTGCCGTAATGGTTTGTCTCAATTCCTTACTGGACACATAGTCGAGCAAAAAAGTGGTGCGAATTACTTTTCCTAATTCCTGAAATGCCTTATACAACCTGTTTTGATTGTTATATGAATTAAGTTTGGTCAGTATAAATGAAGAGGATACCTTTCCCAATTTTATAGAAATGATTACCTGCATTAAGTCTTGCCAATGCGTCTCCAAAAGATCCCAGTCAATTTCAGACTCACAAAACATTGAATCGATATTGGTGTATTTCGTTTTTTTGTCCACCCGATACAAATTTAAATCCTTCCAATTGCGAATTCTCGGCATTAATTGAATTCCGAGTAAATACGCAAAAGCAAAGACCGGTAAGGACTGGCCTTGTGTATCCGAATGCACAATATTCGGCTGCACTTCAGATGCATTTTTTAATAAGCCATCGATAATATGTATGGCTTCCCATACCCCGCATTGAATAAATGTTGAAAATAACGCAATGTAATTATCGGCTATATGCCGGTAGGCTATGCCGCCTTTTCTGCCATAACGGATATGTTGCTCCGCAATCATGTTGTCATCATGAATATCCTCAAGTGTTCCGTCAACGGCCACACGCTGTCCGCTACCCCATGCGTGCAATAAAGGAAACTCATTTAAGCAATTAATGATACGTAAGATCGCTTTTGTTAATGACTTCAACGTGAAATGTTTTTTGTTGATTCTTGCGCTGCCAGCCAAGGAAGCGAGGAACGAGCGAGGCTGGTAGTCCCTGGTAGCCTTAGAGCCGGATGTTTTGCCGCAGGCAAAATATAAGGCATCCGAAAAGGCGTCAGTCATTGGGGTAGCGTTGTTTTTGAACCCCGAATGGGGTGAAAAAACAAGCGGACACAGGACGGCCAGGGCCGCCGGAGGCATACTTGTCGCGTTTGCGAGTCGATTTCAGCCATGGATGGCTAAAATCAATCACGAGCTTAGCGACACTATCGATAAGGTGCGGGGTTCAATTTCAAATCGTACGTGCTTGGCTGTCTGAGTCGGGCCCAAGCTTGTTCCATAGCAAAAGTTGGTTAAAATGTATTTTTCAATGGGATTGTCTAACTTTCCCTCCGTGCCTGATATGGGCCCAAACTCATCTGCCCAGCCCGTGTGATGGTGCCCATTCGTCAATATGTCTAACAGACTTCTTTCTGGTAGGCGCGAGCGAACTAAATTTTCAATTTTTTCGGCGTTCTCGCTTTTGGATTTTGGCTCATATTTCTTGAGAACAGGCCGTCCTTCTTCATTAATGACAAAATCAGGGATGTTAAAATAGTTTTGATCGACATATTGGGCTTTATCCGTCAGTGTCTTTTTAAGATGCCCCAGCATGTCCTTCGCGTTATTGGCAATCCCAACGTCTTCGCAATAGGTTTCTAAATGTTCCCCGCACTCTGCCCAAGGCAACAGCTCGGCGCGATAGTCCGCATAATTTCTAGCGCCTTTAACGTACAGATCACCGGAATTAAGCCCCTTGGACACATACTCAAAAACACAGCTTTCCATGGCTCGGCGATTGATTTTAGTCTTGTTTATAGAACCCATGATCTGCTTTTTCCAGAACGCGGTGGTAAATGACAGATCAATGTCGTCCGTAATAAACTCAGCGCGTCGATTCTCATGCGTCAATAAATATTTCATGGCAACAATGAGCTTGTCGTCTTGTGTGGGGCTATGTAGCTGAAGTGCTTTCAAAATTTTAAAGAGCAATGATCGCCGTTTCTGGATCATATCTGTTAGGTATATTCTATACTCATTCCCATGGCTGGCCAATATATCATCGCATTTGTTTGTCAAGACTGCGAAACCGCCACCATCTTCAATTTTTTTATAAAATTCTTTAACAAACTTAGCCTGCTCCGTGATGGATTCCCCGTCATGAATTATCTGTTTAAATAACTCAACAATGTTGCAGGTATCTTCTTTGCTGTTTTTGAGTTTGTTTTCAAGTTCAGTCTTGGAGTGTTTGTGCGCAATAGATATCAGTCGACAAAACATGACAGCGAGGGCATCTTTAGCGTTGGCTTGAGAGCGGTAAATTAAGGCAGCAATTAATGTATAGCGTTTTGCTTCGCTAAAATCATTTAACTCATCGGCACTGAGCTGGTTAGCTTCTTCGGCAAATTGCTCAATTTTTATCTTTGCAATGCCATCCAGACAGTTTATGACATTTCCAAAGGACATCAACCACTGAAAATGATCTAAGAATTCATGGAATTTTTTTATACTTGGTCGTTTTGGTAGGTTTTTTAACTTATTAAATAATGTGCGCTGAGTTCCATCTTGTAATTTTAACAGGCTGGTGAATAAATCTGACTGGCCAGAGGCCATGACTCGCCGCATGGTTTCACGAAATATTTTGTTATTCACACTGTGTCTGGTATGACGGACAATACGACTCAGCCTGTAAAAACTGGGCAACTCATAACTGGCATGTACCAATTTCTCAATAACGGCATTGATGATGTCTGAAAGATTGTTCATTGAATGTGAGGCATCATAAGCATATTGGATAGCCAGTTTCATGCCTTGATGAATATTGACGCCATCAGTAGGCTCATACCCCCAACGTTTAACATTCAGAAACTCACGAATTTTCTGTCTGTGGCGGTAGATGCTTTTATTATTGTCGCTGTAACCCGGTGTTAGTCGATAATGATATTTTAATTCTTGACGGACATGCGTAATGATTTCCGATGGTATTTTGTCCATCTCAATAAAATAGCCTAACCGTTGAAATGTTTTGAGCTGGATAGCCAAGTTAAATCGCGATCTATCATTTTTTCCACCAAGATTAATCATGTTCATCTCATCATGACGCAACGAGTAATTTTTACTAAGTTCGGCCGATTTTATTTTCCTTCTTTTTGGAAAACGTGGGTATGCTGTTTTTTCAATGGATGACATGGGGACTCCGGGGTTGTTCCAAAAACACCTGTTTTTGACGCAGGGCGATTTTGGATTGCTTTTCATGGCAAAACAGGGGAAAATTCCGTTCCAAAATTAGTTCCACAAACAAGTGCGCCAAAATACACGATCATTCTTGTTTTTGGAATGTTTTTTTAACGACAGGAGGTTGAGTTGAAATTTGGTTATGCTCGCGTGTCAAAAAACGAACAATGTTTGGATGTTCAAATTCAAAAATTAACAGCAGCTGGTTGCGAGGAAATTTTTCAAGAAAAAATTTCAGGAGCAAAAGATGATAGACCTCAATTAAAAGGGTTGATGGGGAAGTTAAGAAAAGGAGATACGCTATGTGTCGTACGCTTGGATAGACTGGGGCGACGCATGATGAAGTTGGTCGCATTGATTAACGAATTTAAAGAAAAAGGCATTGAGTTTGTGTCGCTTGAAAATAATTTGGATACTTCATCACATATGGGGATGTTGCTGTTTAATATCTGTGCCGCTTTTTCTGAAATGGAACGTGAATTAATTAAAGAAAGAGTTAAGGCAGGGCTGGATTTGGCCAAAAAACAAGGCCGCACCGGTGGCAGGCCTAAAGCATTAACAAATGATAAAGCAGAAACCATTAAGGCATTACGTCAGTCAGGTAAAATGTCCGTTAAGAAAATTTGTGAAACGATGAAGGTAAGTCGATCCGTTTTTTATCGATGTATTAATCAAAGTATTGAGGTGTGATCATGGCAACAAGACCCGTTCTTCAATTTAAAATTATGCTACAAGACATAGAACCTAGGATCTGGCGGCGAATTCAAATTTCTGATTTAAGCAGTTTCTGGGATTTTCATGTTGCAATTCAAGATGCGATGGGTTGGACAGATTCGCATTTACATGAATTCACAGCATATAACCCCATTACAACTGAACAAGAACATATAGGTATTCCTGATGGTGAAGACGAGCCGCACCCGGTATTGGAAGGCTGGAAGCTAAATATTCGAGATTATTTTAATCTGCCGGCCAATCACAAAATTTCTTATCTTTATGATTTTGGTGACAGCTGGGAACATCTCATTGAATTCGAAGGGAAACAAGAAAAACAATCCAATGCTAAATACCCATTATGTATTGCTGGTGCACGAACTTGTCCACCAGAAGATGTAGGTGGTCCGCCAGGTTACGACCGTTTTATTGAGGCCATTACCACGCCTCGCCACCCAGATCACCAATCCTTGTTGGAGTGGGTTGGTGGAAAATATGAACCAAGCACATTTGATCCCAAAAAAGTCAAATTTGATAATCCTAGCAAGCGCTGGAAACATGCATTTGAAGGTAATGTTAGATTTTAATAATTTATGATTGGTATGGATATAAAATTGCCCAAGGTGTTATGCCGGGCGCTGGAGTAATTGATGTATGATACTGACTGGTTGTTTGAAAATTCAGCACGATTTAGAACCTTGCTTAATCGCATTCAGGATAATATTGCAAAGGAGAATGATTACATAGCCGATAATGACTTCCCTATGGCATGTAATACTGGTTTAAGAGTCTGGTCTGATTTAAAGAAACTTATACAATTAGTAGACGCTGAAAATATGCTAGACCTTGAGCATGAAACGATGTACGACCTATTATATTGGGCAGTTGATCTAGCGCATAATTTGGATAATCTATCAGGAAAAAAGGCGATATTTTTTAAAAAAACACTGTCGTTTTGTTTGGAATATACGAGCATGCATCAAAATGTCTTAAGCAAAGATATGCGAAACCTTGGCTCTATAAGGCGAGTACTCGCGGAATGTTATGCCAAACAAGGTGATTTTGAATCGGTTGATAACTTATATAATGGTTGGCTTGATAAAGAACCCACTTGGGGTTGGGGATGGATAGGTTGGTCTGACTCTTACTGGTTATTTATTTACAAAAATAATACTGACAAACGAAACTTTGACAAAGCACAACAAATTTTAGAGCAAGGATTGGCTATACCTAGTCTCTCCGACGCTAGCCACCTTAACGATAGATTAAATAAACTCAAAAGTGAAATAACGAAGTCTAAATTACACCTTGTCTCTACAAATTAAGATCTTAACCATTTGAAGAGAACGTTGTTTTTAGTTGAATAAAATAAGTAAGGGTTTAATATGAGTAAAATAGGTCGAAACGATCCATGTTTATGCAATAGTGGACGAAAATATAAGAAATGCTGCATCAATACTCGCAGTAACACCAAACAGGATAATCTAATAACCTCATCTAGCGGTGATGAACGATTTTCACTTGCTAACATGGATCATTTGGGTGAAACGCAATTGGGTCTCCTCACAACAACAACCAATGAGCCTTTTATGCTCATTAGACTTTATTATACTATTTACAATAAAACGTTACTGATGACTAAATTAGATGCACTGAAGTGCATTTGTTTGTATGGCAACTATAAATTTTTGATTAATTATCATCATGAAACGAAAAACATTGGGTTAGCTGTAAAGCCTGATGGAGTGCCGAAGAATCTTCAACCAATTGTTTTAGCAAAAGGAAAAATAATTGGTGAAACGAGCATGGTTATAGATTTACGCTCGTTTGAGCGTGGTTGCTGTATTATTGAGTTTTTAAATCATTATATTTCCCGTGATATTGCCGAAATAACGCATATAGCAACGTATAATAAAATGCACGAAATAACTAAAAAAACAATCACAGATGTAATGAATATCAATTATGACAGCGTGTTTTCAGAGGAAAATATGCATCGCCCAGACATGCGTTTCGATAAATTAATGTCTGAAGCCGAACACATTGAATCAATAGAAGAAAAGCAAGAGCTCATGATGAATTTTATGCTTGAGTCAACAGCAGAGAAACCTAATCTGATAGAGAAATATCCAGTACATTATTATGAGGATGGAATTGACTCCATTAAATGCACCTTAAAATTTCATCAACTACTTGCGCATGAGCATTTAATGGGTAATGAATCATTAAATATGTTTCAACTGATTTCAAAAATAATTCCAGAGGTCATTGATGATAATGGTGTAACTAATGAACTGAACGAGTATGTCTGAAACTAGAAAGGAGCATTTTTTGCATACCACATGCCAATCTGACTGGATAAAAACAAATGGTTCAATGAGCGATAAATCAGCGATCGATGAATTTGGATTAACCTATGAAGAAATCATTGAGGGTATTCAATCTGGAAAATTACAGTACAGGAAAAATAATGCACATGGGAATCCATATTTAAAATTGATAAGACGAGAAATAGAGACTTTCGTTACGCAAAAATATGGTGAGCATTACACAGCTAACAAAATAAAAGAAAAGAAGTTAAAGGATATTACTAAGGAAATAAACTCGATGAAACGTAAAGTGACTGCACTGGAAAAAATAAAAATTGAATTATTGAAAAACATAGCTACGGCTTAGCGTTAAATTGAAGGGAAAGCATGGTTTGATTTATTATTCAGGGCTATGCAGTTGACTAACCCAACCACTATATATAGTATTCGGCCACATGAATATCTACCCCAAAAATGTGGTTGAACTGATGGATCTTTTTCCAACTGAAGAAGCTTGTTTAGAATATTTAAGCCTTATTCGTTGGCCTGATGGCTATGTGTGCATGCGTTGCGATGGAAAGGATGTTTGTAAAATGAGCAGCGGGTTATACCGTTGCCAAACGTGTCGGTATGCCGGATCAGTCATTTCTGGAACGCTTTTTCAAGATACACACAAACCTCTTCGGCTATGGTTTCAAGCCATCTGGTATGTAGTGAGCCAAAAAAACGGCGTTAGTGCACTTGGGCTGCAGAAGGCACTTGGACTGGGTAGTTATCACACGGCTTGGGAGTGGTTACATAAACTTCGTAGAGCTATGGTGCGGCCTGGTCGTGATAAGTTGAGTGGTATTGTTGAAGTAAATGAAACCATGATTGGTGGCGAGCACGCAGGCACACGGGGTCGTGGTGCGGGCGGTAAAACATTAGTGTTGATAGCAGCAGAAGACACAGGCGGTGGCATTGGACGCATTAGGCTTTCTACTATCAGTGATGCATCCGGTGGCGTATTGACCGACACTATTCAGAAAATGGTTTCACTAGGCAGTACAATCCGAACAGATGGCTGGAGTGGATACAGTGGTTTGAGCAGTAACGGGTATACACATTTGTCGATTAGTAATAATAACGTGAAAGAGACCGATGCAATTCAGATTGCTCATCGTGTTGCGTCGTTACTTAAACGCTGGTTGGTTGGCACACACCATGGTGCTATTAACCACAAGAATTTACCCTACTACCTTGATGAATTTACGTTTCGATTTAATCGAAGGACATCCACATCAAGAGGTAAGCTTTTTTTGCGATTAATACAGCAGGCGCTTGAAATTGATCCAGTGCCAGCAAAATCGCTAAACACTATATGTAGTGGTTAGGTTAGTAAACTGCATAGCCCTGTTATTATTAACCACAAGAACATTTCTATGGTTGGAGGCTATAGCCCATATGCAGAAAGGGTTGTAGCCGGTTTTAAAACTGATGTGACCCATTTGCACACGTATCCTGACTTACCCCGTATTGTAACCTCTTGCTGGTTTAATTTTGTGCAGCACAAAGATTGGGGTTTAGGTAAGCAAATGGGGTTCTGTCGCAAAAATTTCTGGTAACCACTTTTGTCAATCAGCATCCAATTTTGACCCTCAAACCGCATCCAAAATTGACCCTCAAAAACATATCACAATGATTATTTATTTAACTGTTTTAGCTTCGGTTTTTAAAGCGATAAGGGTTCGTGGTTGAGTAGAGCAATCAGATCACTCCAGTTGCCCCCTCCTCAGATCCGGACTTGCAGAATTACCTATTAGGACCCGCAAACAGAATCGGCTCTGCCCACGATATTTTGCGAATGAACCCAAGCTATTTTGCGAACGGATTTTGGTGAATTTTTATGAACCCACGGTATTTTGCGAATGGATTGCATTTTGAACCCACGCTATTCTGCAAATAAGTCCGCTATAAAATTAGTCATAATGACATTATTGAGCTCAAGATTTTTTGAAATAAAAATAATTCTTATGAAAACACATTTTTATATTTTTATTGATAGAATAAAAGCTATTTTTGGGTATCTCTGCTGTATCCGTTCGGTGAACTACGGGTTGCATTAGAAGAAGGGGTTAATTCATCTTGAGATTAAAAGGAAGAAGATTCGTGAAGTCTTCTGCGGTTTTACAGAAGCGGATTTTTTCGAAGAGGACTTTGAGGTAATCAAAAGGATTAAGGCCATTGGACTTAGCTGTTGCAATAAGGCTATAGAATAATGCCCCAGCATGAGCCCCTCTAGGGCTTCCAGACATGAGCCAGTTTTTTCTGCCCAGAGCAAAAGGCCTAATGATGTTTTCAATGGCATTATTATCAATCTCGAGCATCCCATCAAGCAAATAAGCAGTAAGCTCCTTCCATCGCTGAGACATGTAAACTAAGGCATCACCCAGCTTTGATTTGGGTACCGCATTTTTTAAGGATTGGTCAAGCCAAGTCTTTAAAGCGTCAAGAATGGGTTTTGATTGTTCGAGCCTTATCTGATAGCGTTGTTCTGCCGTATAGTTCCCATCCCGAGCAATTTTTTCAATGGCATAGAGCTTTTGAATATACGCCACGGCCTGATGTGATTTACCTGTGGTTTTAGCCAGTTTGACAAGCTCAGCAAAAGGACGTCTGGCATGTGCAAAACATCCCAAATGAATAATATCAGGATGGTCATCAACCCAGTCATAACCAACATACCCATCTGTTTGTAAATAGCCTTTAAACTCTTTAAGTAGTTCTTTAGGCCATTGGGCTTGTCGGGTTTCACGATAATCAAACACAATGATTTTTTTATCCGGTTTGTGATTCTGGTATACCCACATATAGCTCTTGGATGTATTTTTTCGATTAGGCTCATCCATCACCTGAAGTGGTGTTTCATCGGCCTGAAGGTAGTTTGATGCAACCAGCTCTTTGATTAGAGCGTTCCTCATTGGGCTACATACCTCAGATGCTGCCATTATCCATCCACATACTGTATTGCGAGCCATCTCAATGCCCATTCGTTTCCAGATGTGCTCTTGACGGTATAAAGGGAGGTGGTCTTGGTATTTACTAATAATGGCATGAGCTACAAGGCTTGGTGTGGCAATGCTTTTAGGAAGGAATAATTGCGGCATAGGGGCAATGCTTACCCCTTCATCACAACGATTACATGCATATTTGGGTCGCACATGGGCAATGACCGTCAGCTTTGCAGGAACAAACTCTAGCTGTTCCGTGACCTCTTCGCCAATACGTTGCTTCATACAGCCGCAAGCACACAGTTTTTCTTCTTCTGCAATGTCATGCTCAATGGTTTCACGGGGTAACTCTGGAGGTAATGGGCGTCGTACTGGTTTTTTGCGAGTATAGGTGACCGTAATTGTATTATCTTCTTGCGGCAGCTCTGTGACCTCTATGCTTTCTGCTTCATCAAATTGCAACTCGCCTTGCAGAATATTGTGTTCAGATGAGGGAGAGTATTTACGCTGTTGAGCCAGTTTGAATTGCTCTAGCATATTAAAATACTTTTGCTTCCATTCCAGAGCTTCTTTTTTTAATTGATTAATTTCTTCCTGCAAAGGCATTAAAAGTGATTGGTCTTTTGAGGAAATCATGGCTGGTTTAGTGCTTGTTTTAATGGTGATATTATACCATAACCACCATGATTTCTTCAGTGTTTTTCAATGAAAATCACGGTAAATCACCGGGTTTCCTCCTTGATGAAAGGTGAATTTATTGCTGGCCATGAGCCATTTTAAGTGCTCTTTTGTCAGCTCAATATGACCTTGGGTATTGCGGGGGAAAATGAATTTCCCTTTCTCTAATCTGCGGTACCATAAGGTAAAACTCTGCTCTTCATAGTACAGTGCTTTTAACTTATCTCCTCCTCTGCTACGAAACAAAAATAAATGACCTGCACTAAGCTCCATTCCAAAAACTTCATGCACCAGAATGGCTAGAGTATTAATGGATTTGCGCATATCAGTTATTCCACAATATAAATGCACTTGAACATCATCTGGAATTAACATAAGGTCATCAACTCCCTTAATAATATCAGTCGGTGTTGATGGTCAGCTGCATCAAGTTCACAGCGTATTTTATTAGGGAGTTCAATAACTAATTTAAACACTGCCTTAGCAGAAGGTAATGGAGTAATAATAAGTGGCTCAAATAAAGCCTCTTTGGCTGGGGTAACTGCTTTAGACTCTTTCTTGAATTTATTGCGATAAAATCTGAGCCTGGAGTCTGATATTCCTTTATTACGGCAAAATAATCCTGGTGCTAAACCACTTTCCTCATAGGATTTAACCATGTCACTCCAGTACTCATCTCTTTTTGTCATCGTCTACTCCAATAGTTATGGTGTAGCGATCTTCTTCAATTTTCACTTATTCCTCTAGGTGTATTTCACCGAACGGATACCCCCCTGTGTCAGGCTAGTTGTCACTCTTAATTAATTTCAATTAAGGGGGCAACGAGGTTAATAATGAGACAGTATTCAGAAGAAAGAAAAGAAGCGGTATTGAAGAAACTACTTCCACCGTATAATAAAACTTATACAGAGCTCTCTAAAGAAGAATGCATTCCGACATCAACCATATATACTTGGCTGAAGAAACGCCAACAAGTAGGTACAATGAATTCTAAAGTAGTAAGGCTATCTCAGCCATGGTCTGTTGAGGCGCGTTTTTCAGCGATTGTTGAAACAGCCACAATGAGTGAGATAGAGTTGGGCGAGTATTGCCGAGAAAAAGGCCTTTATCCTGAGCAAATAAAAGATTGGAAGGCCCAATTTATCTCGGGTTTATCAGGAGACTCCGTCTCTAGCCAACAAGAAAAGGCCCAGGGAAAGGGAGATAAAAAACGGATTAACCAGTTAGAAAAGGGGTTCTGTCGAAAATATCAGTCATAAGTTATCATGCCCGTAAAAAGGCAGATTATGATCAGTTTTAAAGGACGGCATTTCCCAAAAGATATAATATTAATGGCAGTGAGATGGAAAATTGCCTACCCATTAAGTTATCGTGCGATTGAAGAATTAATGGAAGAGCGAGGAGCGGATTTAGATCATTCCACGGTTCAAAAATGGGTTGTTCACTATGCGCCTCTAGGGGTCCTGTGGAAGAACTGACAAAAAGTGGGATTTCAAGATTGGCCCCAACAATCTGTGCAATTTTTTTGCAAAAAATTAAAAGTGTACGCGTTACTTAAGTAACTTTCCAAAAATGCTGTCTTAAATGCTTTTCCAGTTCCTCAACCATTGCTGCAATATTAATATCACCATTACTTTTTTTAAAACTGTACTTTCCGGTAAAGGCAATATGCGCCCAAGCAATAGGTGATATTCTAATAAACTCATCAATAATATCTTGGCTAACACCTGCTTTAAGCATTTTTTCATAAATAGTATTCAAAATAATACCGTTGTAGGCAATGATACAGTTTGCAACAAGTCTTACTGCATGTGCGCTGACTCGATTGTTAACAATTTTCTTTCCCTTAAAGACCCCGCGATAAACTTTCCTAATGAGACCTTGCAATTGGTGATAAGCCTCTGTCCGATTTCTTGCCGAACGTATGGCCTTCCTAAGCGCCATGTTATCTATTAAATTTAATATATGCGTACTTTTTAATATTTTATTGTACTCAAAAAGTGCTTTTTTTAGTCGTCCATACCGAGCAGAAGAATTTATTTTTTTAACGATGATGCTCTGAGTATTTTCCTGCAAAAGTAAGGAGAGCAAAACTCGTAATATCCCTCTTTCCTCAGCTTTAATCAGATTTTTATCAATGATCCCACTAGGACGAATAATTCCAGTGTAGTTATCAATTGATTTAACCGATAACAAGTCATTTGAAGCTTCTCTAACATTTTTAATACTTCGGGCTTGGGGAGCAATGGAACAGCCAACCCACTTAAGGTTTTGAAATTATAAAATTCCACTACTCCACCTATGGCGACTAATCCTACTATTTTATGCTGATTTTTGTCATAACTGTTCAAAAGCAACCGATATTTTCGAAATATCACGGTTTAAAATCCTGGCAAAATCTCCACAACACTCGCAAGCCATTTATTATCATCTGTTCTTATAATGGTATTGGTTCGGCCATATATTGTATTATTTAAGTTACAATTCGTTAACGAGGCAAGCTCTTTGTTACACTTAACTGAAAAATAGGTTCGACCCGTGATGGATATTTTCACATGATTGTCAGATAGCAATGTTCCAAAGGGAATATTGGTGTTGAGCACATCTGTAATTATTTTCTTTGGTAACTCATTAAAGTTCATAGTAATAAACGCCAACTCAACTACTATTGCTTCTTTTTTTCTTTGTGCCATCCTCACATTATTTCTAGCCTTACTACTATCTATAAGCATCATAATCGCTCGAGAGTATGTATTGTTATGCCGGTTTTTTATGGCATAAATCGTTTGAATAATGGGTGTGCGCTGATAATATTTTTCTATGCCTTTCGTCATTAGTGGTTGGGTCAGTAAATAATTATACGGGGTGGGTAACATGTCTTGGTTAACTCTTGTACTCGTTTTTTCTACATTTGCGAGACTGTTCATCTTCTCCTGAGTGGTCTTTGTTTGCGGCTCTACAACAAAAGATGTAGCATTAGATATATTAAAAATGTTTATTAATACGCAAAATACGAGAATTTTTTTAACCATTTCTTTCCTCTTCACCCAATTTGCTATCAGAAACAGACCTACTGACACACCCAAGGTTTTAACTCAATAATTAACATCTTGACAAAGAAAAACCATTTAACTCACTAGCTAATGATTGTATCGTTTTCATGCCGCTTTTTAGTTCATTAGGTGTCATATAATTTGCTAACATTATTCTTATAACTTCTGCCATTTCTTCTTTGGTAACTTCATTTAATTTATGCTTCTCATTGTTAGATAAGATATTGATGATTTCTTGATTTACCTGCTGAATAATATCACGAGCAAGAACTAATACTTCAGCGCATTGAAAAGGTCGTTCTTCTTGACAATATATTATATGAACAAAACCAGCTTGGGATACTAAATTACGAAGTTGAATATAAGCATTACTTACTAACGTTTGAGTATCACGAGGGGCTTTATCCCAGATCAATCCGTAATATGGACGTTGAATCGCTTTGGATAATTCAAAGTAATGTTGGAATATACGATCGATTGTATCTAAATCTATTATTCCGCTATCTGTTGCAAGCCTTTTTACACCAGCAATAATACGAACTTCCTGCTCTTTATCTTCAATTGGTTTTTTGAGAGGAAGCTTTGCTGCTGCTACTGCCCTCATGCATTGAAATCGTAGGTTCATCATATGCAATAACGACACATTTGGACTCTTAGAAATGGCCTGGTGCAAAACCATTTGCTTTTCTAGTAGATGGCGCCTAAAAAATCCTTGTATTGTGATAGCTGCTTCAGATTCACCCATTCTCTAATATTCTCTTTTAGTTATAATCATTTCATCATTAAAGAAATGGTAGTTAATTGCGAATTATATCAGACACGACAGTTGGTGCAAATAATTGGTGCTTTTGTTTGTATAAAAAACAACCTCCGATTTCGACGCCGATACCCATATTATTGAGGCCAATCTTAGCGTACCTTGCTAAGTTGTCATTTGTAGACGATAAATTGTAGCTTTATGAACATTGAAAGTCTTCGCAATTTCACTAACAGATTTACCTTCTTGCAAAAGCCGTTTAGCTAATAATTTTTGTTCATCATTCATTTTTTCAGGACGGCCAAATCGAACCCCTCGTTTCTTAGCCGCAGCGCGACCAGCGCCAGTACGTTCACGGATTAAATCCCGTTCAAATTCAGCAATGCCAGCAAACACCGTCATGATCATCTTGCCTGAGGGCGAAGTAGTATCGGCCCATGGTTCAGATAGAGAACAAAAAGAGGCCTCGGCATTTTTTATATGATCAACCAATTCTAATAAATTTTGTGTTGAACGCGCAAGTCGATCTAATTTCCACACGACGATAATATCATCTGGGCGAAGTTGATCGAGCAATCGTTGTAATTCTGGACGGTCTCTTTGTGCTCCAGAAATTTTTTCTTGATAAACTCGACCACAACCTGCTTCTTTCAGAGCGGTCAATTGTAAGTCCAAATTTTGATCGGTAGTTGAAACACGCGCATAACCTATTTTCATTGCTATTCCCTTAAATTAGTTTGCAAATTATATCGCAAAAGAATAGACTTTTGCATCTGATTTTTGCAACGAATTTTCACCAATGAATTCGTGGCATCCATTTTCACCGCAAAACTTAGAAGTTTTGCAACACGACACTCTTTATTTGGATAAATATGCCTGTTAGTTTTCTTTCTTTAGTACAATCTGACAATTACGCCAAATATCCCACTGACCTACCATCAGATATTGTTGATAGCCTTTTTTTCCTCGATGATCATGATCTTGAATGGATCTCGAGTAAACGTGGCGACTTCAGTCGGTTAGGCTATGCATTACAACTGACAACCGTCCGATTTATTGGAGCCTTTATTTCTGATCTGAGTAAGCTTCCCCATATGGTGATTGAGCGAGTCGCTACTCAAATCAAGGTAAATGATCCTGAAAGTTGTGTATCAATGTACATGAAGAGTGAACAGCGTTGGCGCCATACTGTTGAAATTAGATCGCGTTATGGCTATATTGAATTTGTTGAAAAAGGTAATCGATTTCGTCTTGGTCGCATATTATGTGCACTATGTTGGACGGGTACCGACAGACCTGGTGTACTTTTTGATCATGCAGTGAGTTGGTTATCTACTAATAAAATATTGCTACCAGGTATTACAGTTCTTGAGCGTTTTGTCGCAGAAATTCGCTCCAGGATGGAGTCTCGCTTATGGCGAATGTTGATTAAAAATTTAAGTGTATCACAACAGGAAAAACTGAATGAGCTCTTGGTAGTGGAGGATGACCAACATCTTTCATTGCTTGATAAACTGCGTAAAGGCCCGGCTAGCGTTAGTAGTACAGCTCTTGTACAAACATTAAAACGTGTTGAGTCCGCTCGAAATATTAAGGTCAAATTACCACTGTACCGCATACCTGTTTGTAAAATAGCAACACTTGCACGTTTTGCCAATACAGCAAAAATTACAGCCATTAACCGCTTGCCATTTGAACGTAAAATGGCGACGCTTGTTGCATTTGCAACTCATTTTGAATCTGACAGCCAGGATGATTCGCTAGATGTACTCAGTATGGTATTGCGCGATTTATTCTCAAAGGCTAAGCAAGAAAATAAAAATACACGATTGCGAACGCTTAAAGATCTCGATCAAGCTGCAGCCACATTAATTGATGCATGTAAGTTACTACTGAATCCAGAATTGTCTGATCATGAAATTCGAGGGACCATTTATACAGCAGTAGGTCATGAAACGCTTGTGTATGCAGTTGAAAATGCTAGTGCCTTGATTAGGCCACCAAGGAATGTGTTCTATCATGAGCTCGAACAAAAGGAAAAAACCGTTCAGAAATTTTTACCATCGCTCCTGCGAGTAATAAATTTTGATAGCAATCAGGCGGGAAAGCCTCTTCTTGCCAGCCTTGAATGGCTAAAAGGAAAACAAACGGATGAACCGCCAATGGGGATCATTGGAAAATCATGGAAACGTAACATTGTTATTAAAGATGAATGCAGTATTATCAATTGGCCACAAGATGAATCACGCCCAACTTACCGTAGCATCAAAAAACTTATAAATACCCAAGATGGTATCATTTTGCATAACGATAAACTTTTGTATGCTGATCTGATCAATAAAAAAATTACGCTTATTGTCGTACCAGAGAAAAAACAACGTCAGGTTGATAAGTTAAAAAACTCCATTTTAAATATGGATGATGTTCTAAAAAATGCGACTGATAAAGAGCTATCATTAATAACATCAATAACCGCGCGGGATAGCAAAAAAACTACCATTAATCGTACAGCGTATACATTTTGCGTTCTTGATAAACTACAATCGGCATTAAAAAGTAGGGATTTGTTCATAAGTCCCAGTTGGCGGTATGCCGATCCAAGAGCCAATCTTTATTCTGGTGCAGAGTGGGAGGCCGTACGTCCTATGATTTGCCGCTCATTAAATTTAACAATTGACCCGGCATCAACCCTCACAAATATCACAGATGAACTACATCAAGCATATCGGTTAGTTTCTGCAAATATTGATAATAATCCTGCTGTCCGATTTGAAACGGTTAAGGGTAATGAGGAGCTGATTTTGACTCAGCTGGATGCGCTTGATGAACCCCCATCATTAAAAGCATTAAGAGCAGCTGTAAAAGCAAAATTACCACGAGTAGATTTACCAGAGATGGTACTTGAAATAGCCACACGTACTGGATTTGCAGATGGGTTTACTCATATAAATGAAGGAAATGCGCGTGTTGACGATCTGTTGGTCAGTTTATGTGCTGAATTACTTGCTGAAGCCTGTAATACCGGACGAGAACCATTTGTGCGTGAGGATGTAGCTGCTTTAAAAAGAGATAGATTGGTATGGGTTGATCAAAACTATATTCGGAATGAAACGATAATGGCAGTCAACTCCATATTGGTTTCCGCTCAAAATAAAATCCCATTAGCTAAAAAGTGGGGTGGAGGAGATATTGCATCGGCTGATGGAATGCGCTTCGTTGTTCCTGTAAGAACAGTGCATGCTGCTCCAAATCCAAAATATTTTAAATCAGGTCGCGGTGTCACTTGGTACAATTTAATATCTAATCAACGAACAGGCTTAAATGCTATAACTGTACCTGGCACTTTACGTGATAGTCTAATATTGTTAGGCGTGGTTCTCGAGCAACAGACTGAATTACAGCCAACGCGTATTATGACGGATGCGGGGGCATACAGTGATATTGTGTTTGGGCTGTTTCGTTTGTTGGGACTTCGTTTCAGTCCGAGATTAGCTGACATGGGTGGTGCTCGATTTTGGAGAATTGATCCGTTAGCTGATTATGGCAAGCTCAATGTTCTTGCAAAAAATCGTATAAATATAGATCTTGTTCCTCCTGAATGGGATGATATTTTACGGTTACTAGCTTCATTAAAGCTCGGAAGGGTCCCAGCAGAAGGTATTATGCGTACTCTTCAAGTTGCTGATAAACCAACTCGTTTAGCCAAAGCAATTGCTGAAATTGGACGAATTGATAAAACCATCCACATGCTTAATTATCTTCATGATGAGTCATTCCGTCGTAAGACCTTAGTACAATTAAATTTGGGTGAAGGTCGACACAGTTTAGGTCGCACTGTTTTTCACGGTAAGCGTGGAGAGCTTCATCAACGGTATCGGGCTGGACAAGAAGATCAGCTTGGTGCTCTTGGGCTTGTTTTAAATATCATCACACTTTGGAATACCATTTATATGGATGCTGCCATCAATCAATTACGACAAGAAGGCTTCCTGGTACTCGATGAAGATGTAGCCAGACTGTCCGCATATGGATATGGTCACATTAATATGCTCGGACGATATTCCTTTGCCATGCCAGATGAGGTGAAACGTGGTGAGTTAAGACCATTAAGAACCACAGAAAAGCCTTAAGTGGGTTGGCTGTTCCATTGCTCCCCAAGCCCGAACGGGAGACTTTTCTACCCTCACCATCAAACTGCTGCACAAATTCAACCGATTCATTCTTGGCAATATCCACAATTATTTTATTTTCCTGAATAGTGCGCCCATTGGTTTGTTGATGAACTTGTTCTGTGATACTTACTCCAGGTATCTTCAGTTTCGATTGAAATGTTTTATTGCCATTGGATTCTTTTAAATTATGGGCTGTTACGTGCTGATCACGTCCTTGATTTAGAACAAGCGTATTTTCTAATTGTTCCGAAGACGATTGGTTATCCTTACTGGTGCCCGCATGCGCTATGGTGATCACAGATAAAAATACACCACAAAATAACATCAATGTCCAAATAAACGAACTTCTTAACTGACTCAAAATCACGGAACTCTCCCTTATGAAACCCAAGCTATTGATTTTTACTACTTACTGAATAGCTATAGCATATTGATTAATCTGGATGCCTTCTTAGCCAGACAGCCACACGAGCGCCTGTAACTACTCCTGCGGATACACTTGAAGTAGCAAAACCAATAGTGGTTCCTGCAGGAATTGGAACTGGGGTCGCAAGTAATTCCGTATAAACACCATTGGCAGCTGGTGGCGTAACAAGAAGTGGGGCTGTAAATAGGTATAGGATAGATGCATCATTCATATTGCGAACAATCATATTGACATTAGTGCTCAGCGTTACTGAACGCGCTTGGAAGCTGACCGCAAATAATTCCCAATCTTCTACCAGGGGGATACCTATTCCGCCGGTGTCTCCATCACCAAAAGCCCATTGTGTGGCACCTGCACCAACTATACTCGCAGCATTTTCTGCAAAAATTACCACCTTTTCATACACCCGAGTATTAATTGCATTATCAGTGTAAGTGTTAGCTTGAGCCAATGTATTTTGAGCTGTATTTTCAGTAAATTGGTTTGCCTGGTTTATGGCACTTGCAGAGGCATTATTGACGATGGTTTGAGTACAGGATACACCGCATGGATTATCTGCCGCATGCCCATAAGATATAGGAATAAAAAAGAGTAAAAAACTTTTTAAAAAGACAGATATTAATACCTTAAACTGTTGACTACCCATGATTCCCTATCTCTGCAATGTATTCCAAATAATTAAGTTCTTATTTTATTAAATCGAAATTAAATAAAAATGGAATATTGTGGTAATTAGCTCAGCATAATATATAAAATCGAAGGTAAATGCCATTATGCGAATGATTTTTAAGATAATAATAGGCTGATTTATACTAAAGCTAACTTTTTAAGGTTCTGTCGAAAATTTTTAAGGTAGTTAATACGGTTCGATTTTGTTGTGTGGTTAAGAGGCTAATTCATAAAATTGCTTCCAAGCAGGGATCTGTCCCAAGTGTTCCATCTGCCCTTTTTTAAGCATCCGGTGCAGTTCAATTCCCGCAATCGTAGCCTCTGCTGATTCAAACGATTTAAAACCAAGGGTGTATTTCGTGATATTTTTAATACCACGGTGGTCTTGTTCAATCATATTATTCAAGTATTTTATCCGCCTCACCTCGATCAATAAATGCCATAATCCATGAATAAATAGTAGGGTGTTAATTCGCTCAAGAGCTGCGGTATTTGATCCGGATTTATCAATGTTAACCTTTTCTGGAAGTCCACTAGAACCAATGGCTTTTTTGAAAAACTTCAATACAGCAGGGCGATCCCGCCTTTCAGAAAGCATGAAATCAATGGTCTTTCCCTCTTTATCTACCGCCCGGTAAAGATAAACCCATTTGCCATTTACTTTGATATAGGTCTCATCCATTTTCCAGCTGCGACCAACAGCTTTCTTCCTTTTTCTAAATTCAAGCTCCAGTAGAGGCGCATAGTGAACAACCCATTTTTGAACCGTTGAATGATCTAAATCCGCTCCCCGCTCTTCCATTAATTCTTCAATCGCACGATAACTTAATGGGTGCGCAACTTTCCATCGGACTGCCATTAATATTAAATCTCGTGGGAAATGACGTCCTTTAAAACTGATCATATTCTGCCTTCTTTAAGGGCATTATAACTTAGCTCCGCTATTTTCGACAGAACCCAATTCAGCGATACTATCCAAGCTCAAATTAAAATATGAAGCAGAGGAAAATCAGAAGGCGTTGGCTAGATTGAAGAAAATTTCACCGGTTGCTTGGCAACACATTCATTTTCAGGGGCACTTTATTTTTGCTGGTGATAAAATCATTGATCTTGATGCCATAATAAACAATGTTTTCCTGGGTGATTCAAAGAAATCAATTATGACTAAAAACAGTCCGGAAAAATTGCCGGTTCTGGGCTAGAACCCCTAGAAAGTGAACCACAGCAAGGAACTGTTTTTACCTGCCTGATTCCTTTGCAGGAACCACTGCTTGATGACGATTCAGGAATTGATAATACAGTAGTCTCAAAAACTGAAACACCCCACCTTTCCCCATTAACCCATAAGCAAAAAGCCATTTCACCTATGCCGGAAGGTAAAACAAAAAGCAAAGTGCTTGTGGTTGAAGACAATTTCATTGCCCAAACTGTAGCCAAAACACTATTGTCAGGCATGGACTGTCACGTGGATGTCGCATCCAGTGGGGTTGATGCACTGGCTCTTTATGAACAAAACGATTATGACTTAATCTTTATGGACATCGGCTTAGGTGAGGGCATTGATGGCTATGAAGTCACGCATCATATCCGATCTAAAACCAGTCCAACCAAGCACATTCCCATCATAGCACTCACCGCGCACGGTGCTGATGAAAGCAAACAGCGTTGCATTGAGGCAGGTATGGATGCCGTATTAACTAAACCACTGACTCAGGCTCTTGCCACAGATATTCTTAAATCGTTCATTCCAGAGCGGCATGAAACGCCAGAAATTGATCCCTCCAAAACAAGAAGAGACTTGCCTGACAGTGATGATGAGATGTTTCAATTAAACCAGTTCCCTATCTTAAACAGTGAAGAAGCATTAAAGAACTGTGCTACCCAGGAGATGTTAAAAGAACTGTTAAACTTAATGACTCAGGAACTACCCACTGATTTAGAATTCATGAAAAAAGCTTTCAAGGCTCTTGATTATCCACTGGTTGAAAAAACAGCCCATAAAATCAAAGGTGGAGCGGTTTATGTAGGAACCATCCGCATGAAATACGCCTGTCAGTATGTAGAGCGCTACTGGAAAACCGGACAACGTGAATTATTTGAAGCCCTTTATCATCAGGCAGTAAGTACTATAGAGGAAACTATCACGTATATTGAGGGCTGGCTGCAAAGGAATATTCCATGATCCTAAATTCGGCAATTTCAATTTACTATGAGTTATAAGCACCTGGTCTTTGAATGATTATTAAGCAAGAGCTATAAACCGCTTTTAAGTGGCTTAATACAAGAACTTATCAATGTTTTAAACCCTCTTTTCACAGACTTATACACTGGATTTGGGGATAACTATTTAAGTTAGTCTGTTCTTTCGATAATACACTAATTAATAGTGATGCCATTATTATTGGGAACAGTGAAGGTGTTATATATAGAGATCATCGGACTAAGTGTTCCCAAAAAATTCCCAAGTAATAGGGTAAAAATAAGTAAATAATTGAAAATAGACGCACAACTCATCACTTGTTGGTGGGTAAATAAAAATCCAGATGATTTAAATTCGTTCTTTTATTTATAATGGGCGATAAGGATTTAAGCCTAGTCCAAGGCGTTATATGAACATTGCTTTAAAATTTAAGCGTAGGCTGGAATCTCTGGACTGTCAAGCGTGAAGAACCGTTTGATTTTTTTAAATGTTTCAATAAAAAACTCAGTGGTTGACGGTTCTTTTATGCTGCATGAAGAGGTATCCAGTGGCGTTGAAACACCAGAAAGACCCTTTGCACGACGCACAATTAGTGCATTTAAGAGGTTAATGCGCTCAATATCCAGATGATAAAGTCCAAGTTCTGCCCGCCCTACCCTCTTTTGTTTTAAACCCATCCTACCAAGCAGCATGGAAAGAAAACGCAAGGGGTCGCGTTGCAAAAGTTGTGTGGATGGCAAAGAGATTAATCCTTGAAGAATGGCTCGATGCCCTTCTATCCAGGTTATAAAACCACTGTGAAGAATGGTGTCTTTGCTGTACTGATAATCATGCAGCGCTAAGGTCTGATGGGTGGTGGTTAAATGCAGTGTTTCGAGCACTTTTTTATAAAGCATTTGCAAGGTACTAAAATGGGTTAAATCCGCTGCAAATTGCGCCCCGTCTTCAAGTTGGGCAACAAATCTTTTTTGGGCAAGTGCTGCGTCTCCTAAAGCCAGCTCTAGGGCTAACACTTGTTTTTTAAATCGTCCATCGTTATCCATATTCGCCATGGCGGTAATAGAACCTTCATCTCGTTCTGACAGGTTATAAAATTCTATGAGTTGCTGTTTTTTATATTGTCTGGACTCGCTCATCGTTTTTCGAGGCTTTTGAGCAAGTGCAACCAGTTGGGCTGCGGTTAAGGGTAACTGCTCCTGACTGATTAGGGATGCATCTTGTTCAATACATGCTTTTTTAAATTGACGTAATTGTTGTTGGGTGGTTACATCAAGGGTTGTATCAAAGTAGGTGAGCTTCATACCATCATGCAACGCGAGCAGGGCAAATTGCTGGTAAAAATCATTAAAGCTTGCATGCCGAGCTTGCGTAACCAAAAGGGTTAATTGTTCGTAATCAGGATTTAGAATAATACGTTGCCCTTCATTATCCAGATTCATAAGGCCAATATCATGCTGATGCGTCTTTAGCCATTTAGAGGCAATAATCTCAGGATTTAAAGATTTAAAGGCTTGTCGCTTGTCACAAAAGACGTGCAAGGTTTTATGGTTTCGGATTCTTCCTAAGGCTTGCATGCAATCATTAGCGGTGTTGACCTGGGCGTTAAACACGCCACCTACAAAATCAAAATGGCCATTATCAATAGAAACACCGGTACTGACAGAGGGTGTACATACCAGGTAATCGTAGCGTTTTGACACGTCATTAACGTTATTAAAAAAAGCCTGGTTTTCAGCATCGCCCGCATTGTCACTTGATATATAAAGTCCACGCTTTTCAGGAAAGGCCATATTCAGCGCTGAATAGGTTTTAAAGGCTTCTTTTTTGGAATTAAAGGCGAGATACACTTTTT
Organism: Legionella antarctica; assembly: GCF_011764505.1. Classification (NCBI taxonomy): domain Bacteria; kingdom Pseudomonadati; phylum Pseudomonadota; class Gammaproteobacteria; order Legionellales; family Legionellaceae; genus Legionella; species Legionella antarctica. The sequence continues at coordinate 103,069 of NZ_AP022840.1, read as the reverse complement.
GTTCTTGTTCTATTGCTTGCATAGCAGCCATTTGCACGCTTTCTGGGCTGTCGTGAAAGGCAATTTGGCGCTCGCTCCCTGGCTCAAAGCGGTTAAAATGAATGGTGACAGGTTGATTAGGACAAAATCGTTGAACCATTTGTACAGTTGCTTGAGACAGATGCGCATCAAGACAAATCAGCGTTTTGGCATTGGTCATGACGTGTTGCAGCACAGAAAAAACTAAGGGCTTTTGTTCTATATGAGAAGTCAGACGTGCAAGCACTTGTTCGATTTCATCAATGATAACCACATCATAGTGCCGTAATGCGCCTTCTGCGGTGAGTTTTCCTAAGGAATTAAGGCAAATGGCGAGCCGTCGTTCTATTTGTAAGTCAAAATTATCACACTCATTATAACTGGTTAGCCCTAATCTTTGAGCGGCACTTTCCACCAGTGAAATCAAATGGGTCGTAAATAAAATGGATTGCCTGGGGTTTTGTTTCACCAGGTGTTCAACGATGGCCGTTTTACCAGTACCAATGGCTGAACGAACGAGGTGTACCCCTTCTCGTTTAAATACATCATTGGGTAGGTAACGACTGTTATAAGATAGTTTTACGCCATCGGCAAATTGACCAGGTGCCACTGCTCCATGGGCATGTTGGTTGAAGTGACGCAGTTCATGCCATAAACCTAAATGGATATCAGGCTTATTTGGTATGGTTTCAGACAAGCGATTTAATCCGCCCAACAGATGTAAATCGTTAAAGTCAGTAGCTTCTTTAATCAGTTCTGAATCCAATGTTGAAAAATCAGGAGTACAAACCAGAGTACCTCTTAATTTAAACGCGGTACGGTTGGCTTGAATGAGTCCGGTGTTGCCTAAAATACGCCCAAATTTGGTTCTATTTTCTGCTTTTTGCCAGTCATTATCAGCCCAGATGATAATCTGTGTTTTAGGATAGTGGCGTTTTAATGATTTACATACAGGGAGTAAGTTAAAGGCATCAAGGGCTGAGAAGACAGGCTCACCAATCGCACGATGAATGCTTGCAGCAGTTGCCACTCCTTCGCACACATGAATAGTACTTATTTTTTCAGGTAAGGAAGGACAGCCTATGAGGGCGAAATGTCCTTTTTTAGACAATCCTTTTGTAAAGCGTTTTTGGCCGTCATTAAAAATACGCTGTAGACCTAAAAAAGTATTATGGGTATCAATAATGGCTACCGCAATGTGATTTTTGGCGTGTTTAATTCCTGGAATAATACCTGCATTTAGCCCTTTTCGTTTGAGGTAGTGACTATTGCCCGTATCAGTCATGGATTGCCACGATTGCCTATCACGAGCAATCCAATCAATGGGATTGATTTCTGGCGTTACTGGATCAATACGGGGTTTAATTGCTGACTTTATTGGAGATGAAAAAAGTCCTCCCCTCGCCTCTTGCCATAGCGCCTTAAGTACAGACTTGCTATCAAAGCGCTCAGAATGACCACCGTGTCGAAAGGTGTAATAGGTCAAAGCGAGATAGGCAATCCCATCGCTGTTATGTTCCAGTGTTGCGCGATAGCTTTGTTTTTTTGCCGGTTTATCAATGTAGTGCCATCGATTATCTATTATCAGATTGGTTACAGGAGTTCGCAGGTCTTCCCCATGAACATTCAGAAACGCAATCGCCTCATCAATCAAGCGAGCCTCGATGGATTGCTTGCTTTCAGTTGCCCATTGGGCAAAGGATTGACTACCCACTCGTTCTAACGAGTTGTTATTCTTATTAAAAAATCCCATTATACATGTCCCTTTCATCAAAAAATCTTGATGTTTCTAGGGAACAAAGCTAAACTAATCAGTGTGATGATCCAAAAATTTCGATGAAATTTCTAATTCCCTTGATTATTTTTGGTGTTTAGCTTTGTTCCAAGCTATTAGTTATATTATTGAGGAAGAGTTTGCAGACTTTTCCTCAATGCTCTTAATTCGCTATATACCCTCTCATCATTTTATTGTTCTTAATTTAATCATCTAACTTTAATTAACCCGCTCACATGGCTTGATATTAAATTACAAAATCTCTTTGTGTACAACCACTCTTTCAATACTCTATAACAACCCAATAGAATCCGCAATATATTGCCATTAAAAATAAAAAACACGGAATTCATAATTTATCACTTGATAAATAACGAATTAACATATAAATTTAAATTTCATCTTTTTTATTAAAAGGAAATAAATGAAAAATAAAGCTGGTGTTGAATATATAAGAGCATTAATAGGTCGTGGAGAAAGTGTTTTACGACAAATAGAAGAAAGTGGAAGGACACCAAATAATAAAAAAATCTTGGACAGAAGATGGTCATTGAAAGAAGCTGCTGAATTGGTAGATAGATCCAGCAGTTCTATTCTTAAAATACAAAATCAACTGATTGCTGATGGACTTCTTGATAATCTTGAAAAATATGAATCAACAAATCGGATTTCTGGTTATACATTAAAACAGATAAATCAATTTAGAAGCCATTTCAAAACTTTCCCAAGAAGAGATTCATCTGTAGATGATTGTTTAATTTTGGCCATTCAAACCTTTAAAGGCGGCGTTGGAAAATCAGTGACCAGTGTTGCCACAGCGCAATATTTTGCTACCATGGGTTATAGGGTTTTATTTATAGACATGGACTCACAAGCGTCTTCTACTAGCAGCTTTGGTTATATTCCTGATCGTGACATTGATGACAATAGTACATTGTTACCATATTTCAAGGGAGAAAGAGATAGTCTGCATTATTGTATTAGGAAAACATATTGGGAAGGATTAGATATTATTCCATCAAATTTACAACTTTATAATCTTGAGCTTGGTATAGCAGAACAAATCAGAGATTTACCAACAATTGAAAAAAATTATGTTTTTACAGAGCTTAAGCAAGGAATTGATACAGTTAAAGATTCATATGATTTAGTTATTATAGATAGCCCACCTGCACTAGGCTTTACTTCGATGAATATTTTATGTGCCGCAGATGCCATTATTGTTCCAACGCCTCCTGCACTTTATGAGTTTAGCTCCACTGTTCAATATCTTAGAATGATAGAAAATGTTATTGAAATGATAAATTCTGAAAAAGAATATAGATTTATTAAAATCTTAGCCACAGATGTTTTTCCAAATCAAATTAATCATAGAGAATTTCTACCTATTATGCAGGACGTATTTGGTTATCATATGATGAGTAAATATTTTTTACATACTACTGAAATAGGTAATGCAGCCATTGATTTTCAAACTGCACTAGAGGTGCGAAGACCACAAAAAAGAGCTCTTAATATTATTAATTCTTTTTGTAAGGAGATTGAAGTAGAAATATGGAAAACCTGGCCAAGCAAATTTAAGAAATTAGAAAAAGAAGGAAAATTTGTGTTAGGAGGTGAAAATGTCTACGCGTAAGAAAAGATCTCTTTCTGGTGTCATAGCTAATGATTTAGATGTAGCAGGAATTAATAATAAAATTATACTACCTGCTACATCAAGGACTTTGAATCAAGATAAAAAAAACAATCATAGTGAGGCAGTTAGAGGAACAGAATTTTTAGTTGAACCATCTGATTGTCGCCCTTGGAAATTTCATAATAGAGATAATGTTTGGATGAATGTAGATAAATGCCAAGATCTTATTTCTTCTATTAGAAAGAATGGACAAAAAGTTCCTATATTTGCACGAAAAATAGAGAATGATCCTGATGGGAAAAATTGGGAAATTATTGCAGGAAGAAGAAGATGGTTTGCATGTAATCATTTGGGTATAAAAATTCGCGTTAAAGCAACAGATGCTAATGATCGTGAATGTGCAATTTTAATGAATTTAGAAAATAAAGATAGAAATGATATTAGTGAGTTTGAAGATGCTATAAGTTTCAAACAACAACTGGAAGCTAATTTATTTGATAGTCAAGATGAGATGGCTATAGCCCTAGATCTTAAAAAGAGTAAGCTGTCTAAAATGTTATCTGCTGCTAAAATTGTAGAATACAAAGAAATTATAGATCTTTTTAAAGATATTACCCTATTAAAAATTAACCCAGTATATTCTCTAGTTTTATTGTTAGAAAAAAGCAGTATGAATGAAGAACTCATAATTAAGAAAGCAGAATATTTGAGGGATGTAATATCAAGTAGAAAATCACCAATAAAAACTAATGTTATTATTAATGAATTAATAGGTTCAGTAGGTTATGAAGATAAAAAGAAAAATAAAACTTATAGGACGTTTAAGTTGGATGAAAAAATAATAATTAAGACAAACGAGATAACTTCGAGAAAAGTTGTTTTCGAACTTAATAAATTGAATTTAATCAACTTTAGCCCTGAAGAAATCAAAAACGTTGTATTAGAAGCATTAAATGAGTACATGGTTGAACACTCAGTTTCATAAATGAAACTGAGTGTAACTATTTGTTTTTAATAGAATTATAAAATAATAAGCTCGGATTTCTCATATTAAAAAATGAAAATGAATTAGTTGGCGGGTTGATTTTTAATGTTGATGCAATTAAATCATTTTTGGTTTTCTAAAAATGATTTAAAGTCACGCAACCATAACATATAAGATTTATAAAACCATTTATGAATATTAAATTGATTTAAAAACCATATTCTGTTATTTTTTAATCAAAATCCTAATTCAATCGGTCAAAATGATACATGATACCAAAAAAGGAAAGAAAGCACTGTTTCTTAGTTCAAATTTAACTTATTTACTTGCACAACATGCTTTGGACATCAAAAATTTGTCTATAGAAACTGGTGTTCCTCCTGCAACATTAGCTAGATTACGAAGAGATGGTAGTAATCCAACTTTGTCATCTATTGAACCATTGCTCGATTTTTTTAGAGTCGACATGGATGCTTTTCTTTATGAAGACATGACCAGTCCAAATTATCAAAATAGAAAAAAAATGGGTGATTTAGTACATATCTCTGTTTACTCATTGGAAGACATAGCAAGTGGAAGAAAAAATGCGAAAGTATTAAAGTTTATTGGTGCAGCAGGGATAACTGGAGAAAATGTATTTGGTATTTCGATAAATAGTGATGCTCTAGCACCGGCATTTCAAAGTAACTCGATTGTAATTATTGATGCAAATCTTAAACCAGTCGAAGGCGATTATGTTCTTTGTTGCTTAGGTAGTGGCGAAGAAGATGCGCCTGTTTTTAGGAAGATATTTATAGATGGAAATGATTATTATTTTAAGCCGGTTAATCCTGGATTTGGAGACATGAAGCATTATGAGAGTTATAAAATTTTAGGCGTAGTTATAAAATCAATTGAATCATATAGGTAAATTGTGAAAGATAAAGAATCTAAAACACCGCAATTTTATATGCGTCCAAGAAATTACAATCAGTATAACTATGTGTATTTTTTTATGATGCTATTTATAACTATTTTTATAGTTTGTGATATAACAGCATTTAGGATGACTAATTTATTTGGAACTGTTGTACCTGTTAGCGGACTAATTATCCCAGTTGTTTTCTCATTAGGTGATTTAACTGCGGAGGTTTATGGTTACCAAATTTCAAGAAAATTAATTTGGAATGCTCTTGTTTGTCAGTTTATATTTGGAATTTTAATTACGTTGGCAGTAAATTTTCCTAGTCCGACAGATAACATAGATAACATTCATTATAATGAAGCTTTTAAACATATTATTAGAACTAATATTACAAGTTGCATATCAGTATCCAGCGGAATGTTCACGAATGCATTTTTAATGTCAAAGTTTAAAATATGGGTGAATGGAAAAAGTTTTTGGATAAGGACAGTTTTGTCTAGTTCAATTAGTGAATTTGTTCTTTGCTTTGTGGCCTATACCACATTGTATGTGGGTTTAAAAAGCCCAATTGAAATATGGAAAATAATTCTTAGTGTTTGGTATTACAAGCTAATATTTGCTCTATTAGCAGCTCCTATAGTTTCAATTATTGCTTCAAAAGTAAAAAAATGGGAAAAAAGTGATGTATTTGACCATGGAGTAAATTACAACCCTTTTTTGTATAATTATAATGCTGACAATAAGGCTACCAACAACATTGGATTAATATAAATTTTCGTCTAAATAGGGTGGTTTTAATTAGGAGTTAGTTGTATGAAGGCGAGTAATGTTATAAGTTATTTTGGTAGTTTAGTAAATAAACTAGAACCAGAATATACTCTTCGACTAGAAGATATAATTTATAGTAAATCACATGGTCATGAAATATGTGTTATGCAGTTAGTTGGCAAAAGCGCATTTCCAAAATATACAACCGAAGAATTATTAGCCGATCCTAGTGCAATGATTGGTTTAAGTCCTCAAGATGCCGTTACAATTACTCGTTTAGATTACACAATTAAAGAACGTAAACGTAAGTATCAAGTTCTTGAAATAGATAGAAATGGAACTGTTTTGCTTAGAGACTCTTCTGGAAAAGAATGTCGATTTTCAGAAAAAAACATTTCATCTACAAGAGAAATGATTAAAGATATGAGAAGTGAGGATGCGCACGATCTGGGTTATAGAGTAGGCTTTAGAGAAGGTGTTAATGCTAAAAAATATAAAAAACAGGCCTCCAAAGACATTAGAGCCAAAATCATGAGATTTATTCCTTTTGGAAAAATAGGTAAAAAAAATGACTTGGGTTAGATTTGAAATTCTAACCCAAGTTTTATATTAAAGACGACTTCTAAAAAAGGGTATGGAGCTATCTAATAAATCTTCGTCCCTAACAGCAAGCGCACTCATAATTTTATTTTTTTTTACTGTGTTATGATCAGTTAAATGAAGCGTCGCTTTACCGAGGGTAGAATATAAATGTTTTTGTTCTTTATCTGTTAAAGACTCTATATGTTTCATGATTGTTGAAATATCGCCTCGTTTTATTGGTCCTGTTAAGGATTGTTCTGGTGACAAGGTTTTTTCAAGATTAGATACAGTTCCTCGCATGATATTTGTAATAACGTGCATTGCCATTTCATTTTCAACACCAGCTTCTTTCATGCATGAAAGGGCTTGTTGTGCAAGAGTAACTAAATAATTTGAAGCAAAAACACCGGCCGCATGATATGAAGATTTTTTTATTTTATCTATTTCATAGGTAATTGAACCTATAGAATTAAAAAGAGAATGAACAACATAAGCAAGGGCTTCTTTATCCCCCTCTACAGCACAGTAGGTTCCACTATATTGCTCAACACTTAATTCAGGCTTTGCAAAACTTCTCATAGGGTGAACACTTGCTACATAACAACCTTGTTCTTTAACTGAAATTAATGCATCGGAAGTAAGAGAACCACTGCAATGAAGAACTACGCTGCCTTTTTTTATAAATTTATTTTTACTTAATTCTTCACAAGTGACTGATATTAGATCATCTGGCGTTGTTATAAATGTAATATCTGCATGTGGTAGTTCGCTAATTTTTGGGCAATATTTACCTTGACCAATAAATTTAATTGCGTTTATAGAGCTTGTCTCAGATCTATTGCAAATAGATCCAATCTTTACTAGTTGGTGTTTAACAAGTAAATGCCCAATTGTTTTTCCTAAGTGACCAGCACCAATAATATTAACAAATAATGTCATGATAAATTTTTCTCATAAAATAAGTTTAAGTGTTCCAAAAATACCACTTAATTAAAAAAAATTCAAATTAATGATTTCAATGTTATTGAAATGAACTGTAAAACCATATATGATTTTAAATAAGTAATAAATGATTTAAAAATACTATAAAAGGTTTTCATGCTTATTTTATCTAGGAAAAAAGGCGAAAGCATCATGATCAGTACGGATATATGTATCACCATTTTAAAAAATCTGGATGGTACGGTTGATGTTGGTATTTCTGCGCCAAAATCCGTACCTGTAAATCGTTTGGAAGTTTTTAATAAAAATAAAACTAAGGGAAAAAAGGATTAAACATGAACCAGAATAAAAAAATAATTTCTAACGTCTTATTAGCTGGAACGATTGCGGTGTTAACCGGTTGTGCTGCAACACAGACGGCATTGGAGCACCGCACCCTGGAAGTCAGCACGAAACAAAGTGAGACAGTCTTTCTCGATCCTGTTTCCAAGGCTAAAAAAACGATTTATGTATCCATCAAGAACACATCGGATGAATCAATTGATATAACCCCTCAATTAAAAACCGCATTAAGTAATCAAGGGTATCGAGTGGTAAGCCAGCCGAATCTTGCTCATTACCTTTTACAAGCTAACATTCTTAAAGTTGGAAAAATGAGTATCGCCGCAAGTCAATCTGCATTAGGTGGCGGTTATGGTTCGGCTGTTGCGGGTGCTGTTGTCGGTACAGCTGCGGGCAGTTTTACTCACTCAAGCTCAGGTTTGATTGCAGGAGGACTCGCGGGTGGTGTCATAGGTTTGGCTGCTGACTCTCTGGTCAAAGCAGTGAATTATACCATGATAACAGACGTGCAAATTTCTGAGAGGGTAGGAAAGGGTGCTGTTCATGAGCAATTTAATTCCAATCTTCAAAATGGCTCAGCTTCGGGTACTTACCAGACATCAAGCAAGCACAGTGATTATCAGCGTTACCGAACAAGGGTTGTATCCAATGCAGATAAGGTTAATTTAACTTTTGCTCAAGCTCGACCAGCATTAGAGCAAGGCTTGGTTAAAACATTAGCGGGTATTTTTTAGCATAAAGGACTTTGAAAAAGGCACTAGCGATCTGTTGATAGGCCTTTATAGATAACTATTTTAGCCATTTATTAAGAGGGATTTAAATGAAAAAACAATTAATAGCAGGATGTTCCGTAGTTGTATTCGCTTTGCAATGTTCTTATGCGAGCAGTATCAGTACTCATGATTTAGAAAAGAGAAGTTTCGAAGTAGCTTATCAGTTGTATCAACTTGTTGAAAAGAATAAAACCGATATATGTGCCGGTGATGTGGGTATTGCAGCAGGGTACATTGAATCAGCAGGACGTGACTTGCAGCATGATCAACGTACAAAAGCCCTTACTTCATTGAGCTACGGCCACAATGAATTAAAGGAAATTAGTACGGCACGAAGTTACTGCACCAAAATCGCAGCACAGGTAAAACCTTATTTTGCAAAAGTCATTTTGATTAAAAGTGAGCTTGAAAACGAGACCTTACCAGAACCAGATCAAACTTCTGATTGAGTTTAACCATATAATAACAAGGATATTTTCATAATGAATCAGTTGATTATGGTACTTACTTTAATACTGGGAAGTCACACGGGATTTGCTCATACGTCTTTGGCCGTCAATGAACAGTCATGCAGTTCCACTCAAGGCTCAAACCTTTTAGCAGACAATAAAATGATGGGTAAAAAAGGCGTTGACTCTTTTAATCAGATTCTTAAAGGCGGCGGCCTGTATGCTCTTTTGTTGTCAATGAACACTGAGCTGCCTGATATAGCAAAATCAGTGGAGTTTGTGATGTTATTCAATGAGATTAATTCTACAAACCAAATTCTGTCACGTCTTCTTATTGAGCTACAGAAAAATAATCAATTATTAAGTCAGAACACGCTCAATAAAGGAGTAGCCATGGATGGATAAGCACCTCAAGGTAATTCGTTAAATATTGCGCAATAAATTAATTAAAAAACATAAAAAATGAGCATGAATTAAGGCTCACGGGATTTTTATAACCAAAAAAAGGAGAACACCGTGAAATGTAGTGCCGCACTAAATGATTTAAGTATTAAGGGGTATCTGTACGCTCGTCAATTCCTTCCCTTTTTAATGATAGGAATAGCGTTGCTTTGCCTGATGCCGGACAGCTGCTTTGCAGCTGAAAATAGACTGGCGGGATTAAAATCGGAGGTGGGGGCAACCTTTGGTGCTGATTCCGATGTGCCCTATTTCCTTCTTTTAGCCGAAGGGCTTGCAGGGGCTTACGCCTACATCAAAACTAAAAATATTGCAGTGCTCGCTGGTGTTCCGGTTCTGATGGTGTTCACTCACTGGGCGTTGAAATAATGGCACGCAGCTACCAAACCTTCATGCTCTCCGATGAGCCCAAAATAGCGGGAATTCCTATTACTACGGGTTTACCCATCTTTTTACTCACAGGAATTGGGCTTTTAACAGGCCTTGCTTATCAGTTGTTTATGATAGGCGCGGCCTTAAGTGTTGCGATGCATGTTAAGTATGGCGGTTTACCACTGCGGAGATTGTTTGCCATCGTCTATTGGTCGCTGCCCCATGGGTTAACATCCCTTTTATTTCGTGCGTTGCCTGATTCTTCCAACCGACTCTACATTAGGTGAGATGATGAATACTTCTTTTCGTAATAATGCCATTGCAAAGAACAGGCTTTTATTAAAGCTGACTTTGATTTGGGCGCTATCGAGCACCTTGGCCGTGATAGTCCTTGCCGGCTTAAATTTTTATACCCTGTTACACCGTCAAGTTCATTGGTTGCCGGTGTGTACGGGTGAGGAATTTAGCATAGGGGACAGGGCTTATTCACCAGAATACTTAAAAGAGATGACTCAAAAAGTGGCTGATTTACGCCTTACCTACAATCCAGAAACGATAGATGCACGCTATATGATATTGACCCATCTAATTCCCGCCAATTATCAGGAATCTTTTGCCAGGCTGTTGGATGCCGAGCGTAAAACCGTGCATGAAAAAAACGTAAGTTCTGTGTTTTATGGTGAAAAAGTGTTGGTTGATGTCACTAAAAATCAAGGGCAAATCGAAGGGCTTTTGCATCGCACAAGCCATGGCCTTCAATTAAAGCCGCAGCATAAAGTCTATCGATTTCAGTTTTCATATAAAAATGGACTTTTGAATCTTGCGTCCATTCAGGAGATACATAATGCATAAGTCACTCTATTATAAAGTCAAAAAAATCGTTACTTTGATAAGCCTTCTTTCCACAGGACTTGCTTGTGCGGGGGCTTCCCCTTCCGTCATCGTCTTTGAAGAAGGGGAGCAATTTAACCTGTCCTTATCGAGCATTAACTTTAATAGGGTGTTTGTTGAGGGTGAAACCATTATTAAATTAAGTTATCCGCAAGGTTCGCTTACGGTAGATAAAAGCGAGATGGACAAGCCTGAAATTACTGAGGGCTCTGTGTATATAAAACCCAATTTTGAAGTTCCAATTACGCTATTTCTTACCACAGACAAAGGGCGTCACGTGTCACTGACCTTAACTCCCGATGAATCGTCTGGAAAAACATTGCGGCTTATTGCGAAAGCTCAAACCCAATCAAACTACGTTAAGCCTAACACCCCTGATGTAACGGAAGTTGATGCGGCAATGGCGGCCATGAGAGCAGGAGAAAGTCCAAAGGACTTTAATGCACAACGCGTCATTCCAAGCCCTTTTTATATTAAAAAAGACATCAAAGTAACCCTTGAAAAACAATACCAAGGGGCGCGCTTAACAGGCTATGTCTATCGGTTGGAAAATAAATCCAATCATGAAATAGCCCTTACTACGGATTTATTTTCTCACCGATTCGCGCAATCGCTGTCATTGAGTGACGAGGCGCTTTTGCCAAAAAAAGTCGCTTATTTATATGGGTTGTACCGCAATCAAGGTTAGTAAAAGTGCGGCTTGTGTCCGTTTAGAAGGAGTAGGTGATGTTAAACAAAATAAAAAAATGGGTGGTGACCAAGACCCAGAATGCCAATAAATTGGCTAAAAAAGAACAGCTAAAGCACGCTGCCGTTTTATTGCTGGTTGGCGGGGTATCGTATGGATTTTATTGCTACTCCTCAGCAGAACGTAAAAAGCCTATCGCACAAGTTGAGTCCCACTTTGATGGCGTGTTTGATAGTAAATTCAATCAAGGCAGTGACGAGGCCTTGATTGAACAGCAACAACATCAAATTGATTCCTTAAAAGAGATAGTGACGGCTAATGAAAAAAAACAGCAGGTTCGAGCCGCCTTACCTGCGCCTGATAAAGACACCAAGGCTTTAGTTGCCGCCATGCAGGAACAGCTTGCCCGTCTTGAGGAAGAAAATAAAAAAACCAACGAACAATTACAAGTTGCTCTTTTATCTACCCGTCAGGCAAGCCTTGTAAATGTAAGGCCACCCACTCGCGAGGAAATGCAAGTGAACCAAAAGAAAAGGCATCAAACCGAACGTGAATTACTTGCAAAATCTGGTCTTGAAACAGTGCAATTTAACAGTCGCAAAAGAAAAAACAAAGAAGAACGAACCTCTAAAAATTACGTTTGGGCAGGCACTTTTGTTGAAGGTGTGTTATTGACTGGAATCTTAGGTGATGCCGGAATCAATGGTTCTAAAAACATGGGAACTGCGTTAATTCGCCTGACCAGTGGTGGCATTATGCCTAATAATCAGCACTCCCATTTGGAAGATTGCATGGCTCTTGTTTCCACCTACGGAGATTTATCAGGAAGTTCGGTGGTTTTGAACCTTCAAACTCTGTCCTGTGCAGGCAAGGACATTAATTTTGAACAAAAAGCCTATGGCTCGGTATTTGATTTAGATGCCATGCAGGATTTACGAGGAACCTCCATTTTAAAAACAAAACCCTTGCTAGGCTATTCAGCCGCTGCGGGCATGCTGGCAGGTTTTGGTGATGGGTTAAAGAATTTAAATACCGCACAAACATTTAATCCAGGAGCGGGCACTATCACAACTTATGGACAAGCCTCAACTCTTGCCCAATCGGCTGCCGGTGGTGCGCTCAGTAATCCTGCGAATCGCATTTCAGATTACGTGATGCGTATTGCGGATATTTATCATCCCTTGGTGGTGGCGCGAGCGGGGCGCAAAGTGTCTGTGATGTTTACCAAGGGATTTTGGATTGACAAAGAGCATCAGGTCTATGAATCAGGCAAATCAATTAATGAAGGGCGTGCACAAAATGAGTCAAGGGTGACAACAACCATCAGTCGCGCTTATGAGGGAAATCACGAGCACAGCGATGAAGAGCGTTCTTTATTAAAGGCTAATGGACAAGAACCCATGATGCAAGCAAGCCGCTTGGAAAATAAGTTATTGAGTCAACAAGGACAGCCTACAACGCCCTTGTTTTCAACCGTACAAAATGAGGAGCCTTTACATGATTAAATACAGCTTTTTATTGAGCGTCATTTTGCTGGTGACGCAATTATGCGCCTGCTCCAAGTCCATATTGGATAATGATGATGCCCGATGCCCTTTTGCTGATAGGGGCGGGTGTCAAAGCATGGAAATGGTAAATCGTATGGTGCAAGAACAACGCTACACTCCAGACGGCCAGTTTGTACAACAAGCCAATAGTCGGGTGCTTTATTCGAAAGATAAGTAGGACGTTGATTTAAGTTATTTAACAGGAGAAATGCATGTTTGCGAAAGCCAAAGAGTGGGTAGAAGATGCACGCGAGCTTCTTAAAGAGTGTTTGAATGGCGAGAATTCAGATAAAAAGGAATCCGTAGGCCTTAATCCTGAGGAGCATCGTTACCCATCATTCACCGAAGAGATTTTGCCTTATCAATACTTTGATGAAGAATCCATGTTGTTTTTTAATGAATACAATGCCGGATTAATCTACCGCATTACGCCTTTAACCGGTGCGAATGAACACATAGCGGAGCAGCTCGATACTCTGCTGCAATCGAAAGTATCACACGATTTTACCTTGCAGCTCATTTGCGTGAAACACAACCAGGTGGGGCATGAGATTGAGGCCTTCACGCGTCAATTTGCCAAGAGTGAATTTAAAAATTTGAGCCTTTTGGGCGACAAGCTCAATGCCTTTTATCAAGATGCAGCCATTCATGGGTTTAAAACCAATACGAATATGATGCCTCGCTTGACCCATACCGAGTGCTTTATTGTCATTGACAAGGTAAATAAAGAGAACGAGCGCGATTTAAAAGCCTGTTTTGGACGATTTCGTGTGTCTTTCGAAGCCTCTTTAACTGCGGCTAAAATTAGGTTCAAACGAGCGGATGCCAATGATTTTTTATATCTGCTTCATTTTTATCTGGCTCATTGTCCTGATGAATTGGTTCCACGCCCGGTGTCTTATGATAAAACGAGACTTTTAAAAGAGCAGGTATTGTCGCATGATTTTAATTTAAACATTAAAAACGATACCGTACTGATTAGTGGAGTTAACTCCAAGGGACGTGCTTATGAAACAGCGGTGTCGGTGTTGACTATCGATAGTTTACCGAGACAGTACCATCTGTGGGAAAATATTAATAATACGAGCAATATTTTTCATCCTGATAAAAGCATTCCCTGTAATCATATCCTCTCAGTCACCTATCTTGTAGAAGAGCAGGGAAAGGCACAAGGGCGTGCTAATCGTAAAACCCGTGATTTGGATAAGAAATCAAAAAGTGATTATGCATTAAATGTAGCGGGCACTGAAACCCAGGCGCGTGAGTGGCGTACTTTTCGGGATGATTTATCAGCCCAAAAAACCCGATCCGTTAAAATGCTCTATAACGTGGTGCTTTTTTCAAGGCCTCATGAGAAAGATCGCGATATTGAAGCCACGCGCACTGTATATATGTTTAATGACATTAAACTCGCGCAATGCAAGCTGATGCAAGGGCCTTATTTTTTGGTTTCCATGCCCTTTTTTTTCACCGGCAATTTAGCCAAGGACTTTTCCCTCCCCACGATGATGTGGCCTATCTCCTCATGGAATGCCACCCAGTATATGCCGCTTCTTTCTGATTGGTCAGGTGTGGGTAAGGGGATTTTACTGCCCACCATGCGTGATCAGTTTGCTTGTATCGATCCTTTTTCGCCAGCACTTGGAACGAATTACAACATGGCGGTTACTGGAATGTCTGGCGGTGGTAAAAGCTTTTTCATTCAAATGCTGATGTTAAACATCCTGTTTAATGGTGGGGATATTTTTATCATTGATATCGGTGGAAGCTATAAAAAACTGTGTGAAGCTTTAGGCGGTACGTATCTCGAATACTCCAATCTTGCGATGAATCCGTTTACCCATGTCACCGATATTGCGCGTGAGCTTGATGACATCATTGCTTTATTTGAACTCTTAACCTGCCCTACCAGTGGTGCCACTGATGATGATAGAGGCACTTTAAGACAAGCCATTCTTTTAGCTTTTGATAAAACGCAGAATCAAACGCGCATTGATGGGGTGGCGAGTGAGTTATTGAGCCTCTACGAACAAGACCGTAAAACCTACCCCACGGCACGAATTTTGTCAAAAAACATGCAACGTTATTGTTCTGCTTCTGAGCATGGGAAAGCGTTTAATGAACCCTCCAAATTATCACCTGAAGCCCGCATGATTGTGGTTGATTTAAAAGAGATTGAAAACAACGAAAGCATTCGAGCACCGGTTCTTTTGTCGGTAATTTCTCAATTTCAAAGACGTATGTTTGGTTCTGATCGCGCCAAGCAAAAGATGTGCATTATTGATGAGGCCTGGTCTTTTTTTACAGGAGATGCCATTGCTACTAATTTCATTACCAAAGGGTTTAGAACCGGCAGAAGGCACAAGGCGTCCTTTGTCACCATTACTCAGGGGATTGCTGATTACTATGAGTTTATGGAAGCACGTGCTGCCTGGGAGAACTCTGCGTTGAAGCTTATTTTTTTACAGGATCAAGAGTCCTTGATGAAACATCAAAAAGAGCATGACACCTTTTCTGATTACGAGATGGAAATACTCAAATCCTTTCCCAAAGCCAAAGATGCAGGACTATCCCAGGTCTTGTTGCGTGCCAATGGTATTTCTTCATTCCATCGTTTGTTTGTCGATCCCTTTACTCAAGTGCTTTTATCCTCTGATGGTGATGATTATCAAGCAGTTCTTAATTATGTCGCACAGGGTTTAGATTTGATTGATGCGGTATCCCTGGTTGCTGAGGAACATTATGGGGACTCTCATGCGGCTTAGTCAGTTGGATGTAAAGCAATGGGCAATGGTAGGAACTGCCGGGGTTTTGGTGGTGCTGGTTCTTATGTTGATGGTATGGAAAAACCCCACACCTCTTGTGGTGGTGGATATGACCCGAGCCGTCCAGTCGCCCTCACTGATGCTGGCTCGTTCTAAACTGACTCCCGATGCACAATTAAAAATTATGAGTCGCTTTTCAACCCTGTTGCCCAAAATCGTTAAAGAGTATGGGCAAACACATCAAGTGACCGTTGTAAGTGCTGCAGTTTTGGCCAGTCACAATAACGTTGATGTGACCAATGAAGTCATTGCACTGACTATCGCAAGGATGAAACATGAAGGTTAATACAAAAGGGATCTTAAGTGTCCTTCTTGCGGGTTTTTGTACGCTTACTCCCCTGAGCCATGCCAAAAACATAGGTCATTATGGCCAGGTATTTCCAGTCATTGAAGAGGATTTCAGACAATTGATTATGAAACGACTCAATGCTATGCAAGACAATGGGGAGCTATTGCGCCATCAACGCGCAATTGAGCAACGGGTGGCCGCGCACATTATAAGGCCTAAGCCGTTGTATTTCACCACAACAAAAACCCCTAAGACTTTTCGCATCAACCCCACTGTTTTAGTGTCCCACGACGTATGGACTCCTGATGGGACATTGGTTGCTAAAAAAGGCATGTCCATTAATCCCTTTAATCACATTAAGTTTACGAAAACCCTGTTTTTTTTCAATGCAGACGATACCAATCAAGTGGCTTGGGTAAAAAAGCATTATAGCGATTATGGGCATGTGAAATTTATTTTAACCGGTGGCGATATTCGAGAGGCTGTCGCGCACTTTGGGCGAATCTATTTTGATTTAAATGGTGTGATTACGAGCCGGCTTCACATTAAGCATGTGCCGAGCGTTGTCAATCAAGACGGGCTTTTTTGGAAGGTTACTGAGATTGGAGCTCATGATGAATAAAGGTCTGTTTAGTCTTGCGCTGTGCTGTTTGTCGCTTATCGTGCCTCTTCATGCATCACAGTGTAAAGGCCATTTTGTAAATCCAATCACCGATGTGTGCTGGGATTGTTTGTTTCCCTTAACCATTGGCGCATCAAAGGTTGTAAAAAGCCATCATCCAGATACAAAGGACAGCCCAAGCAGTCCTTTGTGTTCTTGTCCCAATAAAGGGCAGTTGGTGGGCGTCACCATTGGCTTTTGGGAGCCTTTTGCCTTGGTTGATGTGACCAGGAAGCCTTATTGTATGGTTAATTTAGGGGTGCAACTGAATATTAAAGACCAGGGTTTAGGCGGTTCGCAAATGCCAGATACTGATGGTCGTGGGGCTTTTTATTACGTGCATTGGTATAAATATCCGCTGATGTATTGGTTGCAGGTAGTCACATCAATTGGGTGTATGGAGACTCAAGATTTTGACATCATGTTCCCCTCAGAGCTTGATCCTACCTGGAATGATTCAGAGTTTGCTTTTATCCAAAACCCAGAAGCGACACTGTTTAGCAGTCCACCAGCACGTGAAGCCTGTGCTTTGGATGCAACAAAGGCATTGGCAGGAACAGCCGTTGATTCTCTTTTTTGGTGCCAGGGCGCACAAGGCTCAACCTATCCTTTAACAGGGTTTGTGGCCAATCAGTCCAGTCCTATTTCAGCGGCAGCGCTTCTTGCAGAACGAGCTGATTTTAAATTGCATCGAATCGGTGCCATTACAGATTCTGTGGGTAAAGACTCGCCTGCGATTTGTAAAACTTATAAATCGGCCATTTTGCCTAAAAGCCGTTATCGCTATCAGTTGGTCAATACCCTGCCGGATGCGCGTCAATGTCATCCGTTTGGACGCTCAGTTATTACCTGGGAAGCGGGGCACACCAAACCTGGTGACGGGGATAATTTTGGGTTTTTAATCTGGCGAAAAAGAAATTGTTGTTTTATTTAAAAAGAGGAGTGTTTCAATGATTGACCATTTGATGGTGAAACAGAAGATGATGAAGAGTTCAGCTCTTATGTGGCTTATGTTTTGCGGTTATTATTTTTTTGTTGGTGCGCTGTGTCTCCTGGTTATAGTCGCAGAGCAAGCGGTGGCGAATAGTGATTTTGCGCGTGATGGATTTGTGGTTGTTTTTCTTTGTTGTGGTGTCCTGGTTGGTTTTTTTCTGTGGTGTATTAGCACGGGTTCCAGGTTCTTTTTCATGGATGTATTTTTAAAAAAATACCGATGGGTTGAGGCATTCAAAAACCTTATTGACTTCTTGTTTTGTATTAGTGTGATGTTTGCTCCTGCTTTTTTTATAAAATTTAACCCAGAGAAAAGAGACGATTTACAGTTCATAGTGCTGAGCCTATTGTCCTTATTTTTATTGTTGTGGATTATCTCCTTATTATGCCGTGTTGTGCGAGTCCGTAAGGGGCTTAATCATGACTAATAAAACAGTATGGTTCTTTGTGATGTGTTGGTCTGTGGCAGGATGGGCTAATACGAATGACGATATAGCCGCGTATCAATCTCAAGCAATACGTCAATCATCAGAGATTCCGAGTGCAACAATAGAATCATTGAATGTTAAATCATCACAGGTTCAAGCGGAGCACAAAACATTGATTGATACTCTGATGCAAAGTGCTGTAAGTGGTGTGCCCGCAAAGCAAAGACCCCAAGGAGCTGAGGGTGCTGTTTTGTTTGTATCATTTTCCATGCCTGATTCGCTTTTATTGGCACTCGCCGATGAAGCCGCGCGATTTAATATTCCTGTAGTGATTAATGGTCTTGTTGACAAAGACTTTAAAAAAACCATTGAAACGTTCAAGCGCCTTAATACAGACGCACAAAAAGATCATTTAAATTTTAAAGGGATATCGATTGATCCCGTATGGTTTACCCAATTTCATATTAAATCCGTTCCAGCATTGATAGTAACCGAACGCCCAAAAACCTGTGCGTCAGGGAGTGATTGTGACAACCAACCCTTTGATGTGGTGTATGGCAATGCGAGTATAAAAAATGCTTTAGAGCTGATTGCTGAAAGGGGCGATGTGGGTGCAGCTCTAGCACAAACTATTTTGGAGAACGGCCATGTCTAGAAGTTTTTGTGTACTGGTATTAAGCCTTGGATTTTCACTCACTACCTTTGCTAATACGATGGCACAAGACTTCCAAAAATCAAAGGAGTATGCGAAGTCATTGAGCACACAACCACTTAATGCCATGAACCAATTTCGTCCTGATACAACGTTCAAAGACTATAACAGTGCGCCTGCCCAAGAACGTTATTATCAAGGAATTGAAGTAGAAAAAACGGATTTAACGCATGAGGCAACCAGTGCATTAAAGAATGATGCAGGAGGAAAAACAGTAGTGGAACATTTTGGTGAAAATCAAATTGATGTGAATAAAAACAGCAGCGCTATTAAAAATGCCAAGCTCATTGAGGATGAAAGTTATGCTCTGACTCATGGACTGTCCAATGATAAGGTGAATTGTGAGGAACAGCCTAAAACGTGCGAGATAAAAACTCATGAAGAGACTTGCCATACCTCAAGACAGTTACCAGACCAGGCATGTATGAAGAAACGCATCGTTTCTGTTAGTTCAGAACACATGAATCAAAGGGCTGACTTTGAGGTATGGGTTGCCAGAAAATGGACGGGGTACATCACAGTCAATCTAATAACAGGTGCCATGAGTAATGGCCAGGGCGGTCATCTTACTAATCCTTTAAAGTTGACTCATCCCTGCGAGAAGATGACGGCTACCGTTCATTCGGTTCTAAATAATGGCCAAAGAGCTAATTGGGTCAGTATCGCAGGCCTCCCCAGTTGCCAAAATAATGCGGTCATTACCCTTTATATTGGCGATAAATTTAGCCGTTATTACCCGCTACAAATTGCATTAACCGTTGATGTTCAATCCAAAGCTTATGTTAGCGAAGAGCATTGGGATAACTCCTGTGAGCCACTCGATGCAACGGGTCTTTGTCATAAGGTCGAGGAACAATGCACGGATTCAAATGCTACCCGTGTAATCGATGGAATTCCTGTAACTCGTGATTGTTGGCAGTATGATGCAACCTACAGCTGTGCCTCAGCTAAAGCGGATGAGTGCCGTGTGCAGCGTGATAAAGGGTGTATGCAAACGAGATCACGTTGTGCGCAGACCGAGAACAATGCCTGCTCACTCTACGAACAAGTCTACAGCTGTCAGGAAACAGTGTGTCCCGCAACAGTATCTTGTGTGAAGAACCTTTTTTGTGCTGATGGCGATTGCACCGAGAAGCGGGCTACTCAAAATGATGATTTTGCTACCAGCGTGATTCCTCTTGCGGTTGTTGGTGAGGCGGGGCGAGAGTTTAGTAAAACGCAAGCTTCTCTGTTTTCAGGACACCCTGTTCAATGCAAAATTTGGTTTTGGGAACTTATTGACTGTTGTTCGAACAAAGGCTGGGCTGACAAAATTCATCTTGATTTGTGCCGTGAAGAAGACAAGGAATTAGGAAAAGCCAAGCTTAGTTATTTAGCCCATTACGTTGGGGAGTATTGCAGTCTCAAAGATCCAATCCTTGGTAGCTGCCTTGAGCATAAACGTACTTATTGTGTTTTTGACAGCAAAATGGCGCGTATTATTCAAGAAGAAGGGCGATTAGGTCAGCTTAATCCCAATGCATTAGGTGATGCAGAGCACGCAACCTGTTCAGGCCTAAGTGTGGCCGAATTACAGCAATTGGATATGGGGCGTATTGATTTTGTCAGCCCCGTCTATCCGTATCCTTTTGGAACCGCTTCAAAAGATGCGGGTATTGTTGGGGATGTGGCACTTAAAAATACTGACTCAGAAAAAACTATGGATGAAATAAAACGACGTATCCAGAAAGAGGCGACCAAATCATGAAATTATTCGCATGCCTTTTGATGTTAATGACCACCCAGGCGTTTGCCGATTTAACGAGTGTTCCTGCTCATGGATTTCATTGGTACAGCATGGATGCAGAAGAGCCGATTACTAAGCCAATACAAAAATCGCCACGCGCTCCAAAATTAACCCCTTATGAACAACTGATGGAAGTTCGAAAAGCCACACTGAATAAACTTGCTAGTGCTTTAATTGAACCCTCATTTGATACCACATTGGAATATATGAAAGCCCAACAGGGATATGCCAAAAACAACCAGAAATTTGTGCAGTATTGGCAACAGGTCTTATTGGTGCATCCAGAACTGGATCACACTTTAAATTTTCCAACGGATAACTCAGCTATTGCCATTCGAAATGACGGGGCGAATGCTCTGATTGAAAAAGTAGTGAATGAGGCCTCCAAGCATTATGGATTGATTCTGTTTTATAAAGGGAACAGTTCCATATCCCAAAAATTCATCATTCATTTAGTGCCTTTTGTGCAAGCCTCGCATTTTTCAATGATTTCAGTCACGACCGATGGGCAGCCCATTGAAGGACTGCCTAATCCCAGGAGTGTGCCATTAGAGGTGGTGCAAAAAACAATGAATTTGCAATCACGTTATATGCCGGCTCTTTTTCTGGTCAATCTTAAAACGCAAAAAATGTCACCCTTGTCCTACGGCTTTGTTTCCTTGACGGAATTAAAACAGCGATTATTGGATGTGGTGACCAATTATAAACGATTCAGCTATGAGGGGCTTTCAGAATGATGCGACGCACAATGCTATTACTCTTACTGATTTTAACACAAGCGGCCTATGCTAATGTGGCGGTGGATGAGCTTAATGCACTTCTGACACCTAAGGCCACAGCTCAAAAGCAAGATCCTGAGATAAAGGATTTATCTGACAATTATTATTTCGTTTTTATTTATCGCGCAACTTGCCCCCATTGCCATAATTTCGCACCTATTTTGAACGATTTTTCTGAAACGTTTCATATCAAGGTGCGTGCCTATAGTTTGGATAATGCGCCTCTTGATGGATTTGAGGCAAGTCCTTTAACGCCGGATCTTTTTCAAACATTTTATGTAGGTGGTGGTTATAAGCCTACGGTTCCCGCTTTGTTTTTAGTGAATCGCCATACCTTAGAGGCCTATGCGGTGTTGTTTGGTGAGGCCTCCCCTTATCAGCTGGCACGCCGAATCCACGAATTAAAGCAACACATTGAGGAGAAATTCCATGATTAAAGCCCTTGTTTTATTGAGCACTGTGCTCATAACCACCGGTGTATACGCCCTAACAAACCTTGATATGAATAGTGCATCTCTTAAGTTAAACCATTCGGTAAAGAAAATGGTCGCGCAAGCCTTGCAACCCAAAGCTACAGAATTCTCTTCTCAAGGTGCTTTGTTTTCGAGAAATCAGGTGATGAATATGAAACTCAAGCAGATAGATTTACCTAAGTATAAAAATAAACCGTGTAGCGATTTGGATACATTGTTTCATCAGTGCAAGAATAAAGCGCTAAAAAATAATGCTTCCTTAAATCACGAGCAACATTCTAAACGCATTGAAAGACACGTCCAGACTAGTCTAATTCAGGGGAAGATTCATGATTAAACCCTTGGCAGTCGGATTATCCATTGTTTTAAGCAGTCACGCATGCGCCACAGCAAGCAGCGATCTGAATCATTTTTTTAATAATTTAGGCTATTCAGCTAATGTAACGGGTGCTTCTTCCTATGAATCACAAGCAGCAGGCTTTGCCTCTCTAGGTTCGGTGTATGCCAGAAATCAGGTGCGAAGCATTCAAATAGCCCACGTTGATGTACCAGGTATACGTTCAGGATGTGGCGGAATTGATATTACTGCGGGTGGCTTTTCTTTTATTAAGTCGGAGCAAATAGTGAATTTCATGCAAAATATTTTAAGTAATGGCGCAGGCTACGCCTTAAATCTGGCTTTAGAAACCGAGCTACCTGAAATCGCCCATTCCATGCAATTCATGCAAAAGCTCGCTAACGACATCAACGGAACTAACTTTAATTCGTGTGAGATGGGTGAAAATCTGGCAGCTTCCGTCTGGCCTAAGAATCGGGCGGCGCACCAGAGGCTTTGCGAAGACATAGGGCGTCATAAAAGTGGTTTTTCCGACTGGGCTGAGGCGCGTCAGAAGTGTTCAACAGATGGAGGAATGAAAGAGCAACTGGAGGCCGCTAAAAAAAGTCCTGAATACAAAGACCGGGTTTTATTAGATACCAATGTGGTTTGGGATGCCTTACAACTCAATGAGTTTATTAAATCCGATAAAAGTCTTTCTGAAGTGTACATGTCTATTTCAGGAACCCTGGTATTTGATGCCAAAGGTGGGGTTCAAACCTATCCTTCACTAGCTACTAATCAAGACTTCATTAAAGCATTGCTTTATGGAGGAAAATTACCCAGTTATACATGCAGCGATACAGGCAAGCCCATTAAATGTGTGGAGATTAACGTACAGGGCAGTCAAACGATCGATAGTAAAGACGCGCTGGTGTTCCAGGTGCAAACCTTACTCCAGGGAGTTTATGAAAGTATTAAATCGGGAACCGCACTTACGCCTGAGCAAAAGGGATTAATTGAGCTCACACAGCCTTCTGTTTTTCAATTGATTTCGGCCAGTGCCCAACAAAATATTGGTATTCAGAGCAGCTATGAGCTGGCGCAAAGTGTGGCGACCGATTTACTTGCCCAATACCTGGCTAATTCTCTTGAAGTGATTCGCGCATCGCTTGCTGGTAAAGATATAGGACGGATTAATGAAGACAAGCTTTTTAAGAATCTGCAAGTGGCACAACAATTTGTAGAGCACTTTAATAGCGATACCCGAGCGCGTTTTAACTCAGCACTGACCACCAATCAATTGGTGCAAAACAATGTAAAACAAGCATTAAATGCACTCAATCCCATCTTAAGGCAAACCTATACTGGAGGGGCACAATGAGCCCATTATTGATTTACACCCCACAAAATGGGATTTATTTAAAAGAATTGCTCGATGGGATGGCGGCTTTATTGGGCACATCAACTTTTACCACGGCCTGTGACATCATTATGATTTTATCAGTCGGCATGGTGGGTGTGCAGTATGTGATGGGTAAAAAGTTGGAATCGTTGACCCGCTTTGTGTTCACCACCTTTTTAGTCACCTATTGCATGCTTGGCATTCGGGTGCCTGTGGCCATTATTGACATGCAAACAGCCGAAGGGGCAGGGGAGGCATTAACCGTGGATCATGTTCCCTTAGGTGTTGCACTGCCAGCTTCGATCATTAGCGGGATGGGTTATGGAATCACATCCGCCTTTAGTGACGTGTTTCATATGCCCGATAGTTTGGAGTACAACAAAACAGGGATGATTTTTGGTGCAAGAACATGGCTTGCTGCGACCCAAACAAGACTGTCCATGTCGCCTGATTTGGCTGCCGACATGTCGGCTTATATTCGTCAATGTGTGTTTTCTGCAAAACTTTTGGCAAGTCATCAAATCAGCCCACAAGAACTGGTGAATAGTGGGAGTCTGATTAAAACGTACTTTGACAACCCTTCACCTATTTATCGGGTGATTTTGCATGATGGGACTAATTTAAGTTGTGGTGACGCTGCATCCAATTTGAAAAAACGACTTCCGATTGCAGCAAAGATTGAGTTGGAACGCTTAAATCATTTAGTCACAACAGGCAGTAACTCAAAAATCAATACAACAACCTTTAGTGATAGATTGCAAGCAGCACACACCTATTACATGAATATAACCACGGATGCAGCTGATACGCTCACTCAAAACATATTAATTAATGCAACCCGAGATGCCGCGGCTGATGCCTTTGCTTTTTCTGGTGCAGATGCTGCCCTCATGAATTACACCAACACGAACAGCACCCAAAAAATGCATATAGCCGAGGCCAATAGCTTTTGGCTTGCAGGATTTCGCCTGCCTTATTACATGAGCGTGATGTGGATGTTGACCCTGTGTATTTTTCCATTAGTAGTCCTTATTTCATTTTTCCCTACTATGAGCAATGTGTATTTCTTATACCTGCAATCGCAGGTCTATCTTTGGTCATGGCCGCCGATGTTCATTATCTTTCATTGGTTTGTCTCTATGGCTTCAAGTGCCACCATCACTCTTTTTGGTGAAAAAACGGGAGGAGTGACGTTTTCCAATATTGATTCGCTGGCTACCTTGCACAGCAATTTTGCTTATACCGCAGGGGCACTTGCTACAAGTGTGCCCGTTCTTGCCTATTATATTACTAAGGGTCTGGGGAGTATTTTAAGTACGTCATCACAACATTTTGGTGGTATGGCGCAATCCTTGTCGGTTAGTGAAGCGCAATCTGCGGCTCAGGGCAATATATCCATGGCCTCCTACAGTGGATGGAATATGAATTACGACAATACCAGTGCCAATAACTTATCGGCAAACAAACACGATTCTAACTGGACAAACATGCACGGGATGCATACCGAGCAAACGGGAACTGGCGTGCTAAAAACCACCACCGGTAATGGAGGGGCTGTTTATGATGTTACGCCTGGGATGTCAAAAGGTCCTGTGCATATTTCTGATTCAAAAGCGTTGAGTGGCTCATTAAATCAAGCCTTTGAAGAATCAAAGCAGGCAGCGGCTAATGAAAGTCAGCACTATCAAACGTCTTTATCTAATTTTGCTCATAGTGCAGTGCAGTTATCTAAAGTGCAGGGGCATGAGATGCGCCTGGGCGATGGGGTGTCTGAAAGTGAATCAGGTCAATACAACCAGGCACTTTCTACCATGACCCATATTGCCTCTGATGTGGCTAAACGTGAAGGGATAACTCAAGAAGATGCATTGGCACGTATGACCTCCGCAGGATTAAACGTGCATGCAGGGGTTGCTAGTGAGAAAAGTATCTTGGGAACCGTTGGGCGATTAGCTTTTGGAGCAACTGGAGGAGTTGATGGTCATACTAAGGTCGACAGATCATCAACCAGTAGCGATCGGTTCCATGAAGGCACGGACAGTAGTGTTTCTGCAAAAGAGACACAAGATTTTAATCAAGCACTCAATTATGTGAGTCATTTCGCCCAAACGCATCATCTGGATGACAGCCACTCCGAAGGGGCGAGCCTTTCTAATCAGATGGGCGCTGATTTACGAGACGCACAAACCGCAAGTCATAACTACGATGCATCGATGTCTAAATCATCACGCATCAGCTCCGCTAGAAGTTATGTGGAGTCCAATTCAGACCAAATCACCACCGATTTGAATCAGGCATTCTCAGGCTTTGTTGCAAGCCGCGTTAAGGACTCGGGTCGTGATGCATTGTATTCTAATCCTTCGGATATGGGTTCATTAAACCAACTCCAAAAACTGGGGAGTGACTTTATTGCAGAGCGTCGTGACCATTTAATCGCGCAGTACGGCAATGAAGGAAAAAGCGCTGCGGTTGACTCTGTTTATCAAAACGCGGCCACGCCATTAAGCGCTAAAGAAGCAGAAATGAGCGCAAGTCATCATGCGAACAGTGATTCATTACAGGCCTCTGGAGCCGCTATGGGAGTGGGCGTGGATAAAGAGCGTGCCGAACGCATGCAACAAAAAATAAACCATCAGGTGGATGCCACTGTGAATAAAACCAGTAGCGGAGGAGGGCGTTTAAAGAGTCAATATCAAAAGGCGGTTGAAACTACAAACAATGATGTAACGACAGGGAAAAAATTGGGGCAGGCCAATGTAAATCCAATCCTACCTAACGCAATAAGTGAATGGGTTGATCATCACGACAAATCAGCCCCAAAAAAGGAGCTCATCCATGAATAACCAAGAAATGAATACGCATGAATTAAAAAAAGCAATCACCGAAGATATTGAAACATTAAAAACACTGGAAGTGGATATTATGCCAGCGCATGAGTACTACAAGGCTAATGTTCAACTGTTTGTTCGGGTGTTTCTTAAACTATATGGAGTGATCCTTCTGGGCTATCTTCTTCCTTGTCCTTTTTATTGGAAGTCATTGATGAGTGAGACTGCATATGGGCTATTGTCTGCATTTTTTTGGATGTCAGTACTTGCTCTTGGTTTATGTCTTTTTGCCTTTCTCTTTATTTACAGCGCGTTAAATCACTACATTTTGATTGACTGTCAATTGAAAAACAAGCTTAAAACAGGGGGGTTGATGGTGAAACAAATAAGACGTGCTGGAACCATTGCTTATCGCATTTATGCCGCAACCGTCCTCACCCTTTCTCTTTTTTTGTTTCCAGGGTGTGCTTTATTCATCGCCTTTGGCGCTTTTTTTATCAGCGGTATAGTAACCAGTATTCTTGTTGAGATGGAACTCAATCGCATTGGAATTAGCACGCTGTTTACTCTGGTAAAAAACTATTTTGATAAGGACAAAACGCTTAGGGCTGAATTCTCCCAAAACAAATAAAACCAACCCAAAAGACTAAATTTTAACCACAAAAGCAAGTAGTGGAAGCCGCTGCTTTGCCCAAACAGAGGATAAGAGGTGACACAATGAATAATGAATCCAATTACAAACATTACACCCGAGGCGGCCAGATTTCATTTCATAATCTGCGCATGTGGTTTCAGATTAACAAAGCACTCTTTCATGTGTACTTATTTATTTGGGCAGGATTAAGTGTTCTATTAACCTGTATTGTTGCACCGCATGGAATGATAAGTCAGACATTGTCCTATCATGGCGCTCATTTTTACCATCTAGCTGGGATACCCCATCAGTTTTCTATCCCTGTTAAAGGAGGGTATGCACTACAAACAGTGGAACAGATACTCAACAATCACTATTTTTCTGCAACTTCGGACAGGTTAGTGAGCCTGTTTTTACAATCGACTCTATGGGGCTTTCCCTTGTCGTTGATTGTGGCACTTTTAGTAAGTCGATATTTTATTTATCGAGGGAAGGTGCAAACGCAAAATCAATTTATTCGAGGAGCGAGTTTAGTGCCCTCAGAAACGCTTAAAAAACAAATAATCAAACAAGGAAAAGCATCTGATTTAAACCTGGATGGATTTCCTTTGTTACACGGTGCAGAGGTGCAGCATTTTTTGGTGCATGGCACGGTCGGCATGGGAAAAAGTCAGTTAATTATGAAATTGATGGATTGTTTGCGGGCACGAGGCGATCGGGTGATTGTTTATGATAAGGGGTGTACGTTTACTCAGGCCTATTTTCAGGAAGGGCATGATGTCTTACTCAATCCTTTTGATGCACGCTGCGCTAATTGGGATTTATGGCTGGAAGCCCCAAAAGACGAACTACTGGAAAATATGGCAGAAAGCCTTATTCCAATGCATGGAGAAAACGATCCGTTTTGGGTTAACGCAGCACGTACCGTATTTGCCTGCCTTGCCAGTCGAATGCGAGAGGATAAGGAGCGTTCATTATCCAAGTTGTTAGGTTTACTTGTAACTGGCGAGTTTAGTGAGCTGGAACCTTATCTTGCTGGCACGGCTGCCGCGACTTTAGTCAGTAATAAAATAGAAAAAACAGCCATTTCTATTCGCTCGGTTATTACAACTTATCTTAAATCAATGCAGTCGTTAAGTGGTCTTGAAGAATCAGGACGAAGCCCCTTTTCCATTCGTGATTATCTATTAAATAAAGATTTGGAAGGTTGGCTTTTTATATCAAGCAATGGAGAACAACATAAATCTTTAAAACCGTTGATTTCCATGTGGATTGCTATGGCATCCCTAACCCTCTTAAGTTTGCCAGAAGATGCAAACAGACGCATTTGGTTTATTTGTGATGAGCTGCCCAGCTTGCACAAATTACCCCTGCTGGGTGAAACCATTGCCGAAGTCAGGAAATTTGGCGGTTGTTTCCTGCTGGGAATGCAAAGTTTTAGCCAGTTAGAGAAGGTCTATGGTCGTAGTGGGGCTGCTGAAATTTTTGATTTGCTCAATACTCGTGCCTTTTTTGCAAGCCCTAGCCATGAAATGGCACAGCTTGTAAGTAAGGAGCTGGGGGATGAGGAAATTGATGACACCCGAGAAAATTATTCTTATGGAGCCAACTCCATTCGTGACGGTATTTCGCTAGGTAAAAATCGTATAACGCGTCCCTTGGTGACTTATCCTGAAGTTATGGGACTTGATCCACTGACCTGTTATCTGCGCTTGCCTGGTCAATACCCTATTACTAAATTGGAACTTCACTACCAAAAACGAGATGCAAAGGCCTCAGGTTTTATATCTCGAACCCTACCTTCTACTCCTGCATGCAATGCAAATCTTAAAAATACGCCTGTTGTTAATGACACAACAGACAATCGTTTTGATGTTCAGGCACCAGCTAATACTAAGCGAGTCGAGCGTGAGTGCGATATGGAATCCATTTTTCAATAAAGGAATAAATCATGTTAAGTATGCAGGTAAAGCCTATTAATAATCCTAAGTATTATTTTGCTAAAGAAAACTATTATTTCACGAATCAGCTAACCACTGAATGGGTGGGCTTAAGTGCTGCGCGTCAAAACCTTGTAGGTGAGGTGGATGTTCATGCACTTGAAGCAGTTGTTGGCGGTGTTTTACCAAGCGGTGATGTCATTGGCCTGAAATCCCTTAGCGGTGAAATCAAGCATCGTGGCGGTTATGATTTGACCTTCTCCGCACCTAAATCCGTGTCGTATCTTGCATTAGTCTGTGAGCATAAAGAATTTGTAGATTTGCACTTAAATGCGGTGAAAACCGTATTGAAACTCATTGAGAGGGAAGCAGCCGAGGCACGCAAGTCAGGGAAAGAAGGTATGGAGTATGAAAAGTCTGGAAATTTGTGCTTTGCAACTATTCTGCATGATACCTCAAGAGAACAAGATCCCCAGCTTCATGTGCATGCGTTGTTGATGAATTTTACTGAGCGTCTTGATGGCAAGTGGCGAGCCCTTGCCTCTGATATCAGTCGCAATCACGGCACCATGGAATGGATTATGGATAACCAAATTTTTTTGGGGCTAGTGTATCGCTCTGAAATTGCTGTTGGTTTAAAAAATATGGGGCTGGAAATAGAGCAGACAGGGGACGCTCATGGTTTATTTGAAATCAAACATTTTGATAAGGAACTCCTGACGCAATTGTCCAAACGCCGCGCACAGGTTGAGGAACAAATAAAGGGCATGCACTCTGATTCCTTAAAAGCATATGACAGGGCAACTCTGGACTCCAGGAAGCGCAAAGAAGTAATCGACCCCGAGGTATTACGTGAGCGCTGGAACAAAGAAAGCGAAGCTCTGGGCGTTAATCCATCGACTTATTTAGCTACTTTGAAAGAGCAAACTCGTACTACTCATGCGATAAAGGATAATCAGCCTAAGAGTCAAGAGCTTGGCATGGGTGTGTTTGATGCCATTGCTCACTTAGAAGAAAAAAAACTTAAGTTTACTTATCAGGAACTATTGCAGACAAGCCTCCATTTTTCATTAGGTGAACAGGGTTTTGATGCACTGATTCAACAAATTGATACTGCCCTTAACACACAACAGCTCATTGCTCTTGATACGGAAGATACTTGTTTTACGACGTATAAATTAATTAATAAAGAACAAGCGCTTATTAAAAAAATATCAAACTTTACGCCACAAAAAAATGCCATAGTACGCGATATGAATAAGGTAAAAAAATTAACTGATAATGAATCCATTCAAAAGGGTGTGACACAGGCCTTATTTCATAAAGAGGGGGTTGTTCGAATCAAACAAGAAAGTGCTACATCACGAGAGCTCCTAAGCACTTTAATCGATTATGCCCAAACGTCAAAAAACATTCGAGTACTTAGCCCCTCAGCCCTTTCAGCACTAAGTATTAATCAGGACATGACCAAATCAGCGCCCTCCTTATGGCAATGGATTTTGTCTATTGGAAAGCAGGATTTGTGCGAAACAGTTGCAGGCTTTAATTATCGTCATGAGTCAGACCATAGACTGCCCTTTTTTAAAAGTAAAAAAGAGCGCGAATTACTCATTGTGGATGAGTCACAGCGCCTTTCCCCTGATGAGATGAATACCTTATTATCCATCGCGGATAGACGTGCAGCCAAAGTGGTCTTGCTGGAAAAGTCACAATCCTTGTCCGGCTTTAAATCAGACATCCCAGGCCTTCTTGATAAAGCTCAGGTAAAAACATTTAAAGTTGAAGACAGGCCGTTGCGCACCACCAACATTAATCTCATTGAGGTGCGAGAAAAAGATGCGCGTATTTTAAAAACGGCCACGCTCTATAGCTCCATACCTTTGAACCAGAGAGACAATACACGGGTATTAACCGCATCGAAGTTGGAAGCCAAAGAAGTGAATGATGCGATTCGCAAACAGCTAAAAGAGCAGGGTGAGATTTCATCGGATGAAAAAACCATTAATACCTTGAGCCGACTTTCTCTGACCGACAGTGAGAAAAAATTGGCTAAAAGTTATCAGAAAGATTGGGTATTAATTCAGAATACGCGCAATGAATCTAAAAAATTCACCGTGATTAGTGTCAATGAGAAGGATAATCAGCTCGTGGTGCGTAATCACAAGGGGGGAATCTCACATCTATCCACTAAAAACATCACGCAATCGATGCAGATTTACGAACAAACACCATTATCTGTTGGGATAGGTGATAAATTAGTAGCCACAGGCAGCCTTTCTTTTGAGGGAGTAAAAATAGGGACGCAGTATGAAGTATCTGCGTTCACTCGCCATGGAATTAAGATAAAAAATGGAAAAAACACCATTCACCTACTCACGAGCACCGAAAAACATTTCCCGTTGAACCATGCTTATGCCAAGACCCTGTATGCCAATGATTTTAAGCCAGTTGTTCGAACCATCATTACCCTGCCTGCCTATGCTCTTCGTCAAAACACCCTGTCATTGTTGTCTGAATCAAGTAAAGAAGAGTTGCAGATTATTACTGATGATGTGGACAAGGCCAATCGATACGCACTGAAAACTACCCCTCAAACTTCTGCAATATCCTTGACTTTAGAAGCTGCCAAAACAAATCATGGCGCACACATTATTGATAACGCCACAACCAATGAGCTACTAACAACACTTGAGAACGCCTTAGACCTATTGTCGGGTGAAAAACCAATAAAAAGTGAGGCTGAAAAAGCACTGCAATTTGCTATTGCCCATCTTTCTGAGCGAGAAGCTGCATTCGAAAGGGCAGAAGTACTCGAGGTTGCACTTCACAAGGCTATTGGGAAGTCAGGCTTTAACGAATTGGATAGTGTGTTAGATAGGGTAATAAAAAGCGGTGATTTAATTTCTGGAATGCAGAATTTATTGACCACCAAAGAAGCGGTGGCTTTTGAAGAATCGATTATTAATACAGTTAGGGCAGGAATTAACACGCTTAAACCGTTGATGAGTGGTGATGAGGCACGCAGCCAATTAGAACAGGCGAATCTTACAAAAGGACAAAAAGAAGCCTGTGAGTTAATCACAACTACAGCGGATCAATTCATTATGATTCAGGGCTACGCGGGAACGGGTAAAACAACCATGAATCGAACGGCCATTGATACCATTGAACATGCAAAATCAATGGTACCTGGTGGTATTGATATCGTTGCAGTAGCCCCAACGCACCAGGCGGTGAAGGAAATGAAAGCATTAGGCATCCAGGCACAAACCTTAAAGAGTTTTCTTATTGCAGAAGAACAAGAGCCTACGTTAACCAATAAATCACTACTACTTCTTGATGAATCATCGATGGTATCCAACCGAGATTGCGCAAGCTTAGTCCAAAAAATTAAAGATTCGGGTGCTCGTTGCGCTTTACTGGGAGATATCAATCAACATCAGAGTATTGAGAGCGGAAAACCAAGCAAGATATTGATTCAGGAGGGTAGTATTAGCGTGGCCACTATGGACGAGCTGGTAAGGCAGCAAGTCGTAGGTTATAAAAAAGCCATTGAAACCTTAATTGGTGGGGATACAGACAAGGCTTTAGCTCAATTAGCAGCGCTACCCTTAGTTTCCATTGAACGAAATAAAGAGAACAGTCCTTATCATGAGATTAAATGCTCCGTTATGGAAACAGGTAAAAAGGATGATGAGCACCAACACGAACCCTCAAAACAAGAGGCTAATGAGACTCCTTTGGAGCAATTAAAGCACAATAGCCCCATTGAAATGGCAGTAGGGGACTATTTATCCCGTACCCCTGCTTGTCGTGATAATACCATTGTTATTATTCATGAAAACAAAAAAAGAGAGAGTGCAAACACTCTTATACGTGATGCTCTAATGGAAGAATCCTCTCTGGGCTCTGAAAATAAGTCATTCCCCCGACTATTAAGCACGAATTACACCACCGCAGAACTTTATTATTGTGAAACCTATCGTGACTGTTTAAAAAAAGAGGGCGAGTATTTTTTAAAAAAAGGGGATCACTATTTCAAAGTGGTATCAATAGACGAATCAGCTAAAGTAGTGGTTTTAAATGATACCAAAGGAAATAAAACAGTATTTGTACCTGAAAAAGAAAATAAGGATTGGAAAATCGAATTATTTCAATCAAAGCCAGGAAAAATCTCTGTTGGTGAAAAAATACATTTTAAAAAATCAGATAAAGCTATAGGACGTTTTGCTAATGAACGGGTGCAAGTGACTGATGTAGGGGATGAGTCCTTTACAGTAAAAGACAGCCAAGGCGCCAATCATGTATTACTAAAAAAGGAAATGAAAGATTCACATTGGGATTATAGTTATACGGCCACGAGTTACTCTATTCAGGGGGCTTCATCTCCTTTTGTTATCGGAGTAGCTGAAACCAGAAATGCCAAGGTAAATCATTTACGTTCGTTCTACATCATGGCAACTCGTGGCTCACAGCATGCCATGATTTATACGGATAATTATAATAAATTGCAAAAACAACTTCGTGTCACTCCAGAGAAAACATCTGCATTAGAATCATTAAACCGTCTTAATACTGACAACAAAGCTAAAACACACAAATCCCCATCAATGGCTCCAAATTCATCAGGTTTTAAACTCAAAATCAAGAGCCAGACACCTCAATATGATGCCAATATCGTGTCACAAAATTTATCACACCATGCGGAGCTGGTTATTCAATCGTTGCTTGGAGAGCCTAATCGCGCGCTGTCTTCAAAAACTGAATATCGATATGGCACAAATGGCAGTTTAAGCTTTTGTTTAACTGGGGAAAAAAGAGGAACATGGTTTAATTTTGAAACCATGGAAAAAGGAAATATGCTTCATTTGATTCAAAAAACATTGAATCTAAACTTTAAAGAAAGTCTTGAATATGGTGCAAAATTAACCGGTGATGACTTAAAAGAAAGTATTAAAGCGATGGATAAACAGCCTAATCATTATAATAAGAAACACAATATAAAAGAGGGAAAACAAGACGACTATGGCATGCAATTGGTACGGGAATCCAAACCTATAAAGGGTACGATTGCAGAGACGTATTTAAAGGAAATTAGAGGGATACACAATACTTCTGGTGAAAATCTTCGTTTTCATCCTAATGTATACACCCAGAAATCTGAGGAAATAAAATACAGGCCTGCTTTGCTAAATATTGCACGAGACAAAGATAATAAGATCGTAGCCGTTGAGGCAATATACCTGGATAAAGAGACAGCTAATAAACCTTTAATGAACATAAAAGATAAGAAATCATATGGTTCAAAAGCAGGTGCCGGGGTTATCTTAAATGAAGGTCAGGGAACAGAAAGTGTCACTTATCTCGCGGAAGGGGTGGTCACTGGGTTAAGTATTCGAGATGCCGTACAAAATGAACGCGTTATAGCCTCTCTTGGAAAGGGGGGATTTCTTAATATCCATATGGATTTACTTACTGATAAAGTAGTTCTTTGTCTTGATAATGATGGGAAGCCCATTAAGGAGGACACAGTAATTATTCAAGCCATTGAGCGATTAAAACAGCATGGGAAAACCATAGAGATTGCCATACCAAAATGGGAAAAAGACTTCAATGATGTAAATAAATCCAGTGGAGTACAAGGTGTTATTGATACGCTGAACAAAGCGATTAGTGTCGATAAAATCCTGTTAAATCCTAATAAAATAGATATGAATCAAGACCAAATAAAGAAGTGTCTTGAGACCATTTCTCAGAAGATGAAACTTGAAATTCCAGAGAATAAAAATCAATCCATTGAAAAAATTAAATCGTTACAACGAGAAGAGATGGAGATTTATTAGCTGGTTTTTAATTAAAGAATTAAACTTATTTTGAGATCTTAATGTCATGTTACAAATCAATTAACCACTAAAAATAAGGTTTATTATGCGCGATACCCTGCATGTAATTCTGGCATTTATTTTGGCTGTAGTAGGCACTAATTTTTTATAAAAAAACGGTGCACTGGCTGAATAAAATCAATCGATACTCATGGCTAATCATCGCCTGTTATCTCTCTGGAACTTTATCTATGGAATATTATACCTATCAATCTAGCGTGCATTTCGAAGGGTTTTTTATGACACTACCTTTGGTATTGGCGTTCATCTATTGGTCGCAGAAAAACAATGACCTCTTGCTATTAACTGGTTCAGAAATCAAAAAAACAGATGGATTTAAAATGGATTTATTCCTGATCACCACATCCTTTGTTTTGGCAGGATTATTATCTTTAATGATGGATTTAAAAAATGTGGATCTTAGAGGGGCATGGCCATTTTTGATCTTTTTTATCAGTTTCTATGGATTCCTTTTTTCATTGATTTATTCATTAATCGGGTTGTTTTTCATTGAAAGCCATAAGAAATACACTCTATTTTTTTCATTATTCATAGTGCTCTTTTTCAGCTTATTAAGCTGTTTTCCAAGAAAAATTGACATTTTTAATTTAATGGAAATTGAACTTTTTTATGCAATGCCAATCCTTTTATTATCATTTAATCTGGTTGTCATTTTAGCATTACATTTGAAAAATGGTATATCAAAAAAGAAAAACCCATAGGTTAAAAAGTATCATTGGGCATATTTATTAAGCCCAATTTATAACAAATATGGATATTGTATGACTCCCATAAATATCCTGAAAACTTAATTATTAAGGTAGCCCTCAACGAAATTGTCTACTTTTTTCTTAAGAGCAGCTATATGATCTTCCGCATTTCCTGAGCTATCTGGAAGCTTATTTTTATCATACACACAACGAAAGATATCAGCGCTTATCCCTAGTAGTCTTAAAAGGTGAGTCGTGTGCTGACGATTCAATTCCTCCTCTTTTTCCAGTCGTCTTTTTTCATCCTCACTTAACGATGGATTCTCTTTATTATGAAGGTAAATCTTAATACCTAACTCAATGATTTCTTTCATGGTTTGAGATGATGAATCATGCCCCTCCTCTTTTTTTATTGATTCGAGCTGGTCGATTGTTTTTTGATTTAGATAACAATAAGCCTTGGGCATAACATCCTCTTTTTAAGTTCATGATGTACGTTCACTACATCGGTTTTAACTGGGCTTTAAACTATTCTATCATTTTATTATAGGTGTCGAATAGGTGTGTTATGAGGTAAATATGATGTTTATTTACTTTAAAATAGGTGTGGATTGGGTGTTGATATTTTATAACCTATTGATTATAATTAAAGAGTGGATGCACACCTATTGGCTGTAGAGGTGTTAGATAAAAATAAAATGCAAAATTATAGGTAACTCTATGAAAAATATATGAATTGTTGTAGGCAATGACCATTGCGAGGGGTGTGTTACTTCTTTTAAATTACTACTCTTTTCTTGTTGTACGGCATTGGCTTTCTATTTCATATTTTATAGGGTTCATTTATTTAAATAGCGCATTGAAATTGCGTGCCTGTGATTGATTTACCTATTTATTTCTACGCGGATATTATTTGCTATATACTTAATTTGACACCTAATTAATAAGGACATTGGAACATGAATATAATTAAAATAATCTTGAAAAGAATTGCTAAAATCATTCATTTCAAACCAGCAACCGAAGAAGAAAAAATAGAATATGCTAAAAGACAACGTGCTTTAAATACCTATCATAAATCACATGACACAACCATTAATCCTGCAAGTGGCCTTCCAATGATTGGTTGTCTTGATGTAAATGGCAATTCATTTGGC
Organism: Legionella antarctica; assembly: GCF_011764505.1. NCBI lineage: Bacteria > Pseudomonadati > Pseudomonadota > Gammaproteobacteria > Legionellales > Legionellaceae > Legionella > Legionella antarctica. The sequence continues at coordinate 66,121 of NZ_AP022840.1, read as the reverse complement.
TCCAATAGTTCTTCTGATTATTACCGCAGAAATCATGATGATAGTTATCGAAGCTCCTCATCTACAAGTTACAGTAGTAGTTACGATCCATTTTCTAATCGATATTAACAAAATAAATTGTACCCCGGTAATTTCGTTTTTGGTTAAAACGATTTAATTAGGTTTACGGTATCTATTTTAATTATAGAGCTAACACTATAAGATAATTTTATGTGGTACGTTGTTAAAAATAATGTGATAGAAATTCGTGTTTTTGCTAAAACTAATGCAAGTAAATCTTCTGTCATTTCTTTTACAGATTCATCAATGATGATTGCACTAAATGCGCGAGCAAAAGATGGGGAAGCAAATAAGGAATTAATTAAATTTTTGTCTCATCATATTGGAATTCCAAAGTCATCTATTATGCTTATTCAGGGTGATAGATGCCAATACAAAAAATTAAGTATTCCTTTAAATGATGTAACCAAAAAATTCATTTATCAATAATCTCGTCGGAGATTCCCCGATCTAAAATTTGAAATTTTGTATCAGAGGGTAGGTATTGAAGATCTAGAGAAAATAATAGTTATTAACGATATAGTATCTGTTTCAAGTTTTTATGAAATGATTCATTTCTATCATTAAATAACTACCTTTTAGTGATAAATATAACCGAATTTGATATGCTGCTTATGTTAATCATTGGAGAATTTAAATGGCTTTAATCAACGCTAAAAAAATTGACGATAAAGAAAAAATTAAGCTTGAGATTAATAAAGAAATCTATGCGGAAATTCAGAAATATTGCGCATGGGCTGGAATTAATGAAATGGATCATTTTTTTGAAGAAGCGGCTTCTTTTATTTTTTCTAAAGACAAAGATTGGAAGAACTATGAACGATCAATTGAACCAAAAAAAACTAATGAATCGGTGTAACCATTATGTATAATCCAAATGAGGCAAATAAAACATACATTAATTTATTAAAAGAGAAGGGTATGGTTGCGGGTATAAAAAGTGCCTTACTTGTAATAACCATTTATTTTTTTAATAAGTTAGTTGCTCAACAAGACACATCCCTTTTAAATATAACTTTTGTGTATTTTTTCTTTTGTATTTATTTCTCTTTTAGATCTAAATTCGTTCGTTTTTTACGTGGTCACTTACGTGGTAAAGAATTTAGGAATAAATCAGATTAATAAAAACAAATGAATTTCTATGGCCATAAATTTATGACAGGATCACTAACTCTGTATTTCTACTAGGCAGCAACTCGATCATTAATAACCAGAGAAACAGACACATGGGCTTTTGCCAACATATTCACTAACATATCAATAGTGAATTTTTGAATGAGACCTCGTTTTAAATCGCTAATCCTCGGCTGGGACACACCCAGCATTTTTGCAGCCATGGCTTGGGTTAAATGATGTTCTTTAATATAAAGCTCTATAGCACGCATCAAAGAAGCTCGAATTTTTAAATTCTCGGCTTCCGTACTATCAAAACCTAAATCATCAAAGATACTTCCTTTTGTTTCATGAGTAGTCATTTTATACCTCGCTCTTGTATTGAGCTATTTCTTTAAATCGCTTTTTCGCCAGTTCAAGATCTTTCTGGCTCGTTTTCTGGGTCTTTTTAATAAATGCATGCAAAATATAAATGCCGTCTGCAAATTGGGCGGCATAAATCACACGATACTCATTTTCAACATGAATTCGTATTTCTTTAACACCCTTGCCGATGGAAGCCATTGGCTTCCAATCTGCCGGCTCTAAACCACGTTGCACTCTATCCAGATTATATCCGGCTACTTGTTTTGCCTGTTTAGAGAACTCCAGCAGTTCATCGTAACTAGAGCCTAGCCATATTATTCTTTTCATAGTTAATTATATAAAATTTTATATAAAAATGCAAACCGATCAATCACTATTGCACCTCAATTAGTGTTTTAAGTGAGTAGCCACACAAGCAAACAAAAGCAGAATCTATTTCATTTTGATACGGACTGTTTCTATAGAGTTCCGTCAGATAATGTGATTGTTTGTCGCTATTTTCCTCATCCTCACCCATCACTTGAACAACGTATTCTATTAAATTCATAAAATATCTTTTAAATTAACCTTAATCGGTAGAGCCTCAACACGACAGGCTCTGCCATCTACTTACGTTTTGATTAACCTTGGGTTAACTCCCAGTCTCCAAAATACCCATCAGATGTTTGTAATAGCTCCTCTCGAAAGCTCATAACCAAGGCGCAATCCCCAAATAAATCCCACCCCGTTTGCTTTTGTGCAAGATAAAGATGTTGCTCATTTTCAAAGTGAACATACAGCTCACCATATGTGCCAGTTAAACTAGTAATTTCGTTAATCGTTGGACCATCAAAACCCCAATCTTGCAAATATTCATCGGGTGTTGTTCTGCCATGGAATAAATGTAATTGCATTTTATCTCTCTCTAATTTTGTTTATCGCTACAAAACATCCCACAACAAAAAATCACTGTGCTGTGGGAGATGCATTTAATCAATTGCTGCAAAGATTTGTCTAAATTCGGGGTGTTGTCTGGCAAAATCTAATAGAGAGTAATATTTATCGATTAGTTCCTCTGATTCGGTTAGCCATGCGAGGTTATTAAGAGCATACGTTGTTGCAATAATCCCTGCGGCATCGCACGATACGCTCCCCTCATAGCCATTACCATGAACAAAGATAGTGAATGACTCGCTTGAATGAGGTGCCATATAAAAACCATTGTTACCCAGCTCGAAAAAATCCCAATATCCACCATTATAGTTACCGCAAATAGTGTCCATGACACGGTATACTGAGGATTCAAAGCTTAAGTATTCTTTGTTTAAATGTTTGGGGAGAAAAGCCAGTCGTTGTTCGTCTGAAACTAATTGAGATTGAATGAGGAATTGTTGTCTTGCAGTTTTCATTTGAAGCTCCTTATTTTTCTATTATGTTCCTAAGTGAACAAGTACAGTATCTCAAAATACCTCGATAAAGTCAATAAAAAACATCTATTTTTATGACGTTTAACAGTAATTATTTTAATTGGGACATTTGATGCCTAAGTGATAATGCATCATTTTTTTCTTATACCTCTGTTTCTCAAAGGCATGAGTAAAGTCCAGAAAAAGAAAACAAACTCTAACTATAATTTTTTTAATCATCACAATGTCCTTATCAATTAATTAACTGCCAGAAGAGGCATAGCCTCTGCTGGTGGAATGGAATGTTTACGCATACGATGAGTAATTAAGCGCCTCACCAGACCAAATATAAGCCCCATGCCCATCAATTCTGACCGAGCCCTCTGTACTAATTCTTTTTTTAAACGGATCACTTACAAAATGAGAGGGAATTGGCTTTGTTTTACCACTAAGACCGTATTGACCTGGAACACAGGACTGGCTTATTTCCCGCAATTCCAAAGTGGTTTTGCCAATAAGCCTGGTAACTTCATAAAAATCAATATTTGTTTGCTCGTAGCCCCAGCTTGTATAAAGGATTGAGCCTATTTGAAGGGAGTGGTTATTCATGTTATTTCCTTATTGTTATCGGTTATGTTCCTAAGTGAACAGAGTTATTATTGCAAAATTCTTAAATTATGTCAATATAAAACATCTATTAAATAGATGTTTTACTAATTTAGTTATTGATGACATTTGCCAATTATATACCGCATACCATCACTTCAATATTAATCAGGTTATGCCCCCTCGAAGAGGGCTTATCATCACGCAAGTTGTGCCTGAGCAGCTCCAGAAAACGCTACGCTTCCGTATTTGTCACGAATAGCGTTCATTGAGTATTTGCCAGAAGAACGGGATCGCTTCACATCAGAAGGTCTGAAGTACCAGCACTCTTTTTTAGGTGCCCATTTAAAACCAGCGGCTTTCAATACTTCCTTGTGAGTCCTTGTATCACCACTAACCCAAACCCATGCGCCACATATCTCAATGATTAAATGCAATCCACTGATTTGATTCAATGCATTGGCTACCTCGTCACCGTATTGAGCCGCATCCTCCCCAACACATGCCTGACCATCAAACGCTTTTAATACTGCATAGGCCACATTAACCATCTTCATGATTTCAAGGCCAGCGGGGTTTCTATCAGGATGAAATTTAGCACAGGCTTTTTTGTATGCTTTTTTAATGTCGTCTTGTGAAATTTGGCCAGAAAGGCCTAGAACTTTAAGGGCGTCGTATTGATTCATGGGTTACTCCTTTTGTTTTCTTTTATGTTCCAAGTGAACAATTACATTATGACAAACCAATCGTTAAATGTCAACAAATAACATCTATTTAAAAGATGTATTTTTTACTTGTAAAGTGTTGACTTGTTGCTTGCTACTGCTAAAATAGAAAGGGTCACTAAGGACAATAATAGAAAACAGGAACGACAACATGATTACTATAAACCAAACGAACGTACCTCTTGATCTTGATGTATCACTAAACGATTTATTTAGCGCGATAAGACAACATCAATCGTATAAGAGAACTCAGGATATTACATACTCCTACCGAGATGTATTAACCATTAAGGAACACATAGGAATACCACTTGGTCTTGATAAATTGATTTATTACCCAAACCTGTGCAAGGCACTAAGAACATTAAAACAACTGTTCTATGAAGTTGAATTATCTTTGCGTGATATTCCAACTCTTAATGAGAAAGGACTAGTCGCCATCAACAAAACCATTAGCACGATACAAGAGCAATTAAACGATGATCGCAACAAAAAATCAAAGCTTGATGCTCAATTTAATAACCTTATTTACCTACATGGCCAAAACACAACTACTCCTATATTACGAGATTTTAAACCCTATTATACAATGCGGCGTGCAACCTATAATCATCGCCCTCCTTTATCTAAGAAACTCAATATTTCAGGTATCAATTACTACCTTGATTATCAGGGAAAACGATTTGGAGCCATGCACAGCCTTTATCATCTGAGCGAACATCATCTTTTGGGTGCTTATTATGAAGCCACAAAAAAGGATGAAACTGCCATAAAAAAAGTGCTGGAAACAGACTGTATTGGAGGCTTTATCAATACGCCTGTTTTTGCATTTCGAGTCAAGAGCAACTACAAACAGGCTGGCAAAAAATACTATGTCGATCTGGCGACTAATGCCACCTACAGCCGTATGAGCGATGCAAAAAGTACCGCATCGAATTATTACATCAATCCACAACTTACCCTGCTTGAGAGAGTAAAATGAAAAAATTATTACGACTTGAGATTAAACAAAATTTACGTAGATCCCCTCGGGTTTACGTAAAATCAATCGATTTAAAAACTATTTATGGCTCTTTTCATGTTGATGCCCCTGATGGTTTTGAAGGATGGGGATTACTGTCTTCTGAGCAAACCATTGAGCTGAAACAATTCATGCAAAACCTTACTGCCATTTATCAGCATTTAAACCCTTCACCTGCAAACACACTGACAGACTTTCGTTTTCGCCTTCCTTATGAATTCCTTGATACTTTAGAACAAATTGAAATCCTCTGTCATAAAGAAAAAGTGGAACTCAATGTGTTTGATTCGATGATTACCAGCATGATCCAGCAAATTAAAATAGCTACCAGTAAACTCTCTGGGCATGCCAAAGAACACGCACTTTCCTTGTTAGATCGCGCCAATCTTGCTGAATATAAAAAAATTGATTTTAGTTCTCAAATCAAAGCAATATTTGCAGAGCTGCAAGCCATTCACAACCGTTCTGAAAAACTACACCTTAAAGCTAAGGATTTATATAATAAAGACAAAAGTTATTCTCCCCTTGCAATTAAAGGGATGGCTGAGGGTGAAACTACCCCTTCAAAGTGGTTGGTGTCTTGTGCTATCGATATTTTAATGGATGAACGAAGCGAGCCTCTTGATTCCATGCTGTCTAGTGACGATCTTTTTATGCTTTGGGCAAGGCCTTTGCTGAAAGAAGAGTTCTCAAAAGAAGCACTTATTAGTAAAGCGCAAAAGCTAGAGAAAAATAAGCCTCTTATTGATAGAATTGCACAATTTATCCAATAAACTAAACAAATATTAATGCTCTATCTGAGGACTTTGACTGTTATGGGCTATTTAAAATTAAAAATTACTTTGTTTTTCTCTGCATTAATGCTTGTTCAAAGCTTAATCGGATATGCTTTGTATCAACAAATTAAAGACGATGATCAATTGATCATTGCAGCTATCCAGGCAATATCAATTATATAAAAAAACTATGCTTGGATCAGGATATGGGTACTCTTTAAAAGTGACAAAGAAATAGCACCAAGAAATATCTTACAAAATAAACAGCATACTGGCTAATGTCTTAATAGAGAAGAAAGACTATACTGAATTTGTTTGGTGCAGCTGGAATGTTGACAGGATGTTCAGACACTAGCGAGTTCAAGGATGAACTCAAATCAATGGCGTTTACAGCTGCACACAGGCACAATAATTCACCTCATCTATCATCTTAATTTTTATAATAAGCTGATACTGGGCTACCCAACTAACCCTTTAGCCTTATCCCAGATATGCATCAACTCATCAAAGGGTAAACCCTCAAGGTTTATCAGTTCACGTTCCTCAGCAATCAGTTTAACCGCTCGTAATCGTCTTTCGAATTTAGTTAATGACTGTCCAAGGGTTACTTTAGGACTTAATTTACAAAAAATACACAGCGAAAACACGGCGTGGAGTAAATCGCCAATTTCTTCTTGTAAAGCGATTTGATTCGCCTTAGAAGAGCCATGTTCCAGGTGCTCTTTGATTTCATCACACTCACTGTAAATTTGATTCATGATTTGGTCTGCACTTTGCCACTTGAACCCAAATTGGGAGGCTTCTTCCTCCAGAGCACTAATTTTATTTAAAAGTTCCATGTTCAACCTAAAGGTGATTTGATGAGTGTCATAAATTTTGTCAAACTACTACCATGAAGCCTACATCACAAATTGATAACTAAAGCTGATTTTACAACGGTTAGGGTCTGCGCGTAAAATAGCTGATTACTTCTCTTTAATAATAAGCATTTAATGTCCAGTGCAAACACAGAACAGTCGAGATTATCGTCCCAGAAAAAAAATCAATCGAGCACTTGGAATCATCCTGTTCCACTAACTCATGTGTTAAACAATGAAACCCCCTACCCATTCGATGCGTTACCCAATATTCTGCAACAAGTGGTCAATGCCTATCAAAATTATGGTCAACAACCTTTGCCCCTAGTGGTAAGTGGCGCCTTAGCTAATCTGTCTCTGGCCTGCCAAACCCTTGCCAATGTAGCCCGTGACAACTATCTGGTTAGCCCTGTGTCACTTTATTTTCTGGTTATTGCAAGCTCAGGGGAACGCAAAAGTGCTGCTGATAATGTGTTTTCTAAAGCCATTCGTCAATGGGAAGCAACTATTGTCATGGGTCACGATTACTAGCCCACCCTCTGGCCACTCAAAGTAGCCCACTTAGGGTAAATTTTTTTAACTCACTTGTCATCTACTAAATTAAATTTCGGTATAAATTTTTTCCTGTATGACTCCCCATCAAGAACAATTCGATAAGCTTTATTTACGATACGATCTAATGCTGCGTTTGCCATAACCGGATCATAAAATAGCTCCATCCATCCTTCTATTTTACGGTTAGTAGTTATAATTAGCATAGAGTTTACATGGATAGCTGCTATTAAATCATACAGATCAGTGGACTGTTCTGGCGATAATGCTTTCAGCCCGAAGTCATCTAAAATAAGCACATCGTATCGTGAGTAACGTTTAAAAAGCGCAGTCCATGTTTCATCCGCTCTTGCTTGGTGGAACTGATTTAACAGTTCATTCGCTCTTATAAAGCAGACTTTTTTATGTCGTTGACATGCCATTAGACCCAGGGCTTGAGCCAGGTGAGTCTTTCCGGTGCCAACAGGTCCCATGATGATGACATGGTTTTTTTCTTTGATAAACTTCCCTGTCATCAGGGTGCGGATGGCTTGTGTGACTTGTGTTGAATATCGAGCCAGTTCAAAATTTTCAAAACACTGAGGCTCCTCAAATCGAGCTTGCCTTACACGCCCAGCAAGCAATTTTTGTTGACGAGCCTCATCCTCATCCTGAAACAACATTGAGAGCAACTCTTCATAAGAGAGGGACGCTGCGCGAGCCTGTTCTACTCTTGCTAGCAGTGTGTCTGGGATCCCTGTCAAACGTAGTTTTTTTGCAAGCTCTAACATATTGATATCACTCATAATGAGCCTCCATCGTTGAGCTGTAATCACTTGCTGCGCGAATATAGGCAAAGTTCTCATGATTGGCCGAGCGCTTAGTGGAGAATGTTCTCGTGTCTTTTTTATCCAGGCCTTCCGTGAGGATTTTTTTCAATGATTGATGAGTATAATTATCAAATAAAATCGCGCGTAAACATGCATTTTCAAGGCGCTCATTACCGTATTCCTCAACCAAGCGGATGATAGCCTGGGCTTTTCTTAAGCTCGTTCTAGAGCCTTCAGCCAGTACCTTTGTGACCATTTCCTCCGTTGCCTGACCAATTGCTTTGGCCGCTTCAATACAAACGCCAGCAGTATTTTCTAAGTAATACTTTGCAGAATTATGGTAGTCATTGGGATCCGTTTCCCACTGTCCACGCCCGTAGTTACGAATATGGGTCTTAATCAAAGCATGATTCACATAGGCCTGAACGGTCTTCAAGCCAACTCTAATTTTAACCTTTGTCCCGATATGTATCGTTGGCACAGAATAAAAATTACCAGCAACAACAAAATGATGGTCACGATGAACTTGAGCATCCATCCAAATGGGCATATCAAAAGCGCCTGCTGGCAGTGGGTTTAATAAATTAAATTCTTCATTTTTAAATACGTCAATTGGCTTTTCACCAGTGGTACTGCAGATGACGTGCGATACCTTATTAGCGCACCAATCACGTGCAAAGGCGTTCATCGAGGCCAAATCATCATAGGTTATCCCCGCGATAACCTGTTCTTTTACCAATTGAACACTACGCTCAACCTTCCCCTTGTGCTCGGGCGTTCGAGCCTTCGCCGGATCGGCTATAAAGTCATAAAAGCGAGATAACTCTGCATAGGTTTCATTGACCGTTGGATCATAAATATGTGCTTTAATAATTCCCGATTTCAAATTGTCTAAAAGAATGCAGTTGGGCACGCCTCCAAAAAAATGAAAGGCATTGATATGGCTTTGCGCCCATGATTGCTGATTTTGAGAATGTACAAACTCAACATATCGATACCGACTATGTGATAACGTCATAATAAAAGCGTATGTTTTTTTATTATTGATAAACCCAACAAACGCATAGTCAACTTGTGCTTCATGCCCAGGCTTTGTTAACAAATGTACCGTAGCCTTAGGCAACGAGGGGAAATGACGTTCAATATAACGACTAAGACTTCTTCGACTGCTAACAAGACCATTATCGCTTAAAATTCGGTGTATCTGCATATGGGTAATCCACTTCTCAGTGAGGAGTGATGCTATTTTTTCGTGATGCGCCTCAAGTTCTTTTTCTGATTTATTGGGTCTGTTGTTGGCTGTAGTATTAACGATTTTATTATGTATCTGCAAAGCGATAACTTCGAGCTCATCATTGGAAATATCCTCCTGATAACCCAAATCCTTGGCCATTGAAACGTACTTGCGTATGCTCATTCGTGAAACGCTTAGAGACTTTTCAATATTGCGTTGAGTCATCCCTTTTTTGTGCTGATATAGCACCTCTCTAATTTCTGCCATTGTTTTAATCCTCATCTCATAACAAATCCGTTAGTTATTGGTAATGACCAAACTAACACTGTTTATTTGCTACTCAAAGTGGGACTCAGAGATGGCCATGGAGTGGGCCATTAATCGTGGCCAAACCCGACCTTTAGTGGGCTAGTAATCGTGGCCCATGACAACTATCCGTAAAAAACGCGAACCTGAACGATTAAGCGCTTTAACGCAACATAAAGCCTGGCAGATGGAGCGAGATGGGCTGCTTACTCAAATCAAACGTACCGTATATTCGGGTGAAGACAGCGATTATTACAAAGATTTACTCGATGATCTGGTTCATCAAGAGCCAGATATACCCATACAACCCACCCTATACTTTGAAGATGCAACCCAAGAAGCATTGGCAATCCATCTGGCTCATGGTTGGCCAAGTGCCTCTCTTTGGTCAGATGAGGCAGGCATAATCCTCGGCAGTCACAGCATGCAATCGAACCCCATGCGGTTTGTAGCTTTACTCAATCGTTTATGGGAAGGAAAATCCTTTGCTGCCCATCGAAAGACCTCAGAAAGTTTTGTCATCGAGAACAGGCGTCTTACTCTGAACCTGATGATGCAACCCTTATTGCTTAATCAGATGATTAGCCAGGCCACTGGAATCAGCCGTCAAAGTGGTTTTTTGGCGCGCTGCCTTCTCGCCTACCCAGACAGCTCCATGGGAACACGATTTTACCAAGAGCCTCCAGAACAACTGGTCGGTTTGAATGAATACGAGCAACGCATTACTGATTGCCTAAATCAATCACAACGCTTAAACCAGACAGGGTGTATTAATCTACCCATCCTAAAAATGAACCCGCAAGCGAAGCACTTATGGATTCAATTCTTTAACAGCATTGAAGCAGGATTAACTGCCCAGGGACAATGGATGGAAATTAAAGACTTTGCGAGCAAGGCGGCTGAAAATGCAGTGCGTCTTGCCGCCCTCTTCCATCTCTTTTCAGGAAAAACAGGTGACATTAGTGCGGAGCACATTGAACAAGCGATTACCTTAATGCACTGGTACTTGCATGAAGCAAGACGCTTGTTAGAACCACAGTCAACCCAGCCCGATCTTGAAGAGGCCAGAAAGTTACTTGCTTGGCTCTTGGAGCAAAGGCCACAAACCACAACGCCTCGCGACATTTTGCAATTTGGACCCTTGCGTAACAAGACACAAAGAGATAATGCATTAGAAATGCTAATGGAACATCAGTGCATTCGTCTAGTAAAAAACGGGAATAAAACGGATATTGAAATTAATCCCCTGTGTAAATAATCGGAATCGAATCTCAATTCTTGCTACTTTTGCTACATTGAAGCAATTTAGTCTTAAACCACCCCATTTCCTTATTCTAAACAAGCGATTAACCCAACTAATACAACGCCTTAACTTTATTAAGCTAGTTCATAATCACCATAATAAATGTAGCATATTTGATGCTACATCATTGCTACGCATTGCTACACTAAAAAACCATTGCAAAGACATCCTCTTATAGACAAAAGAGGATGTCTCTAGTGCTGGAAAGAGTTATTGGGTGCTGTGATTAAAATGACATCCTAATTTAATATCAATTAGGATGTTCCCAAAAATAATTAAAAGTGCCTGCCAAAATCCATAGATTGATGCAACACCCGAATAACTCCGATACCATAACTTGTGATTTTGAAATAAATTACATGTGAACCGGTATTAAATGCCCTTAAATCCTGACGAACATAATCACATACTCGAGAAATCAAAGGATCATCAGTAAGATGTTGGAAACTGGTTTCGATCGCCAAAATATAATCTTCTGTTCTTTTAATGCCAAATTCGCGCGTACTATATAAATAGATAGACTCAAGATCTTCAATAGCCTTGGGATAAAGGCGATATGTTTTATTTGGCATGGGGAGTTTTCTTCATTCGCTCGAGAAATTCCTGCGCATTCCACATTAGGGGTTCACCGCTTCCTTCCCCTTCATCGATAAGATGACGCAACTGCTCAAGTTTTGATCCGGCTTGTTTTTCACGTAGCAGACGCAACGATTCTCTTAGTACTTCGCTATTACTTCTATAATCACCTGAATCAACAAGAAACTGAACATAATCACGAAGTTCACTACCCAAATCAACGGTCATTGTGCGAGCCATAGATACCTCAGCAATGTAAGCAAATGTCTTACATTCAGTATATAAGACATTTGCTTACATTACAAATTTTGATAGGGCACTGTCATTGAATCTAGATCCAATTGATGAATGAAGAAAATTTTTTTAATTTTCGAACAATTCTTCTATGGTAGATTGTATTTCATCTTGGCTTGGCTTGGCATAACGAAAAATTTCTTTAATGGATACATTGCCACTAAGCTCTTGAGCAAAATGCACACCGTGCTTGTCGGTTACTTTCTTTAAAAAGGTATGTCGCAATTTATGCGGTGTAAATTCAAATTTCTCAGCTTCCGGCAAAAAAGCTAAGGCCTGCTTTAAAACCCGCTGGCATATCCGGTAAACATCCAGTGTCTGCAAGCGGGTTCCATAACGTGTTACAAATAAGGGTTCATCCTCATTAGAATCTCTGGTTTCTAAATATCGATCAAAATATGCTCTACTTTCTTGCGGCAAAGGAATTTTTTGACTAATACGCTTGGACTTATGTCGCATCACTTCACATAAGCCCTTCTGGCGATATTGACCAACATTTAATGAAACCACTTCCGACTCACGCAGTCCTGTACCTAATAGCAAATAGAATAAAGCCGTTTCCATCAACGGATTCTGATTTTTTCGGGTACAACTTTTAATACGTTGCTCACAAGCTGATTTTAATCTCATTAATTGACGCGAAGTTAAACCATTCCAATCCGGTGCATCGGTTTGTAAGTCCTTAACTTGAGCCAAAGGATCACCAGCCATTAATGGTCGTTGTTGGTGTAGCCATCGCCCCACATGACGAATGGTCGCCATCGTTCGATTGATGGAGGTCGCTTTGTAAGGCTTACCTGTTTTTTCTGAAATCGTTTTACACAAATTTTTCTGAAAATGTTTACTGACTGCTGGAGTCCAATTATCTAATAAATCATGCCCTACTTCAGTTTGAAAAAACTGAATGAATTTAGATAAGTCTTTCTTTTTTGCTTGCTCAGTTTTTTCAGGAGCACCTTTCACATGAACTGAGTAATAATAAGACAACCAAGCGGACAAGGAATTGGTATCAAAATGAACATCCAGGGTATGAAAAATCTTATCTATCACAAACTTTTGATTTTTTGAATTTTGGCCATCCAGTAAATTCATAGGGTTCCTTTTTTATTTTCTCCTCATTATACCCTATTTGTGATGGATAAGGTACGTTGAACTAAACCGCCTAGCGGCGGTGGCAACCTCTAAACCCTTGTACACATAGGCCTCAAAGTATTGTTCCAGTTCTAAACAACCCGCGAATCTATATTTGTTCTTTTAAGTGCCAAACTTATAGTGTCTTTGATTCATTATAGAAGGAACTACTATGAGTAAGTTAAGTAACAAAATGAATAATGATATGCTTTTACATGGCTTTAGTTTTAATACAAGAAAGTCATATATTACAAGTATTCGTCGTATGGCTAATTACTATAATCGATCTCCTGATAAAATAAGCAATGATGAAATTGAACAATACCTCTTACATCTTTTAAAAGATAAAAAATTCTCCTATTCAACCTGTAATTGCCTAGTGTCTGCTTTAAAATTTTTTTATGAAAAAACCTTAGGTCATCCAAACACTTCTTTTTGTATCCCTATAGTAAAACAACCACAAAAATTACCGGAGGTTCCTAGCCGTCAAGAGATTCAACAGCTTTTTTCTGTCGCTCATGACGTTAAATACCGAGTTATATTGATGTTAGCCTATGGTTCTGGTTTACGAATTAGTGAGATCGCTAATTTAAAAATTAAAGACATCGATAGCGAACAAATGTGCCTTAAAATAGAACAGGGGAAAGGCCAAAAAGATCGATACACGGTACTACCACCCTGTTTATTAATAGAGTTACGCCAATACTGGAAAGCTTATCATCCTAAAACATGGCTATTTTCTCTTACAGATGGTACTGAGCCAATTACAACGCCTTCTATTCGCCGTATATGGCAACAGATAAAGGAAAAAGCAAACCTCCACCACTGCGGAGGTATTCATGGGCTCAGGCATGCTTTTGCAACGCACATGCTAGAAGATGGGGTCGATTTATATACCATTAAACAACTTTTAGGCCATTCTTCCATCCGCACCACTACACGCTATCTTCGTTTAACCAAACTGCGTTTGGCAGAGACTCCATCACCGCTCGACTCGCTCCTTTTAACCCAAGTACCAAAATCTTAAATCATGCACCAGCCAAAACAACATAGGGGCTTAAAACCACACTTGGAACTTGCTGATATTTTCCGCAATTATAGCCAAACCTATAGGAGTAATCATAAACTGTGCAGCCAACAGTATAAAGCGATACGGGCTATTGTTGCTTGTCGTACTGCTTGTTTAGGAGGTCATCTCTCCCGATGCGATAAATGTTACTACGAATCAATAAGTTATAATTCATGCCGTAACCGCCATTGTCCAAAATGCCAGGCAATGCAAAAGGAACGTTGGATTGATGCACGTACAGAAGAATTATTACCCACAGGATATTTTCATGTTGTTTTTACCCTACCTCACCACATTAATCCTCTTGCTCAAGGAACACCGGAACTCATTTACAATTTATTATTTCAAACGGCACGTGACACATTATTACAATTTAGTGCAAATCCCAAATGGTTAGGTGCTAAACCAAGTATTACTATGGTTCTTCATACTTGGGGACAAAACCTGGAGCAACATATCCATGTGCATTGCATTATAAGTGGTGGTGGATTAACAAAAAATAAGCAATGGAACCATGCTAAAAGAGCATTTCTTTTCCCGATTCGTGCACTATCTAAAGTTTTTAGAGGAAAATACCTGGAACAACTTAAGGTCTTATTAAACAATCGCGAAGTATGTTTACCTAATGGCTCTACTAATAAAGAAACCATTCAACAACTTATCTCATTACTGTACGAAAAGGATTGGATTGTTTATGCTAAACCTCCCTTTGCAGGACCAGAACACGTTCTGAAATACCTTGGACGCTACACCCATCGAATTGCTATTGGAAATCAGCGATTAGTCGCTTTTCAAAATAATACAGTCTCATTTAAATGGCGTGATTACGCAGACAACAGTCAACCAAAAATAATGAAATTAAACGTCAATGAATTTACTCGACGTTACCTGTTGCATGTCTTACCAAAGGGATTTCAACGCTTACGACACTATGGGATTTTAGCAAATCGTTATAAATCCATAAACCTAAAACAAGCACGAATAGCACTTAATCACCCTGAAATGAAGCCAAAGAGAAAAGAAAAAATCCATGACTTAATGCTACGACTGACAGGAATAGACATAACTAATTGTCCACGCTGTGGTTCTGGACGATTAAATATAGTTGAATCGTTTTTAGCTAAGTGGGTCACTCATTCTGGAGATCCTCCAATCGAGTTGGGAGTTATATGAAGATAAATAGTGTACATTTAATAGCTTATAATATTAATGAAGGAGCATGGCTAACTATGGCAGTTTTCGTAAAAAAATCGTCTTCCCTCATTAATCAAGGAAGAACCAACGCAAGAATCTATTTAAAAAAGTATGACCTAGGTGGAAATGCCAACATAAGTACATCTCGTTTAACACAACTGCCCATGATAAATTTAATACAAACCCCATAGTTCTTTACCACAAAATCGGCAGTTTAGCTCAACAAATCTTATAGACTGACACTTAATCCAAAATTAATCGGCAAGATCGCTATGTGTCAGTCTATAAGAATCTAAGTGTTATCTATCTCAAACGAAATCCTAGTAAAAAAATTACACGCTATTTTGAATAACATATGTTATACTTGTTATATATGTAATACATAACACGGGTGATATCATGTTAGCAGTTCGTTTACCAGAAAATCTTGAAGAGCGACTGTCTCAATTGGCAGAGCGAACGCATCGTTCTAAAAGTTATTATGTGAAACAAGCCTTACAAGATTTTCTCGATGAACAAGAAGATCATCTCATCGCCCTTTCTCGCCTGGAAAAGAAAAATCCTCGTATAACTCTTGAAGAAATGGAAAGCCGCCTTGACCTGGAAGATTGAGTTTGATGCTGATGTAGAAAAAGACCTTAAGAAACTTGGTCATACGGCACAGAAAAAAATTTTGAACTATCTTAAAGAAAAGATCGCCTCGACTGATAATCCTCGCTTATTGGGGAAGTCCTTATCAGGCAACCTCTCTGGGTTGTGGCGTTATCGTATTGGGGATTATCGTATTATTGCAAAAATTGAAGACTATCATTTTATAATTCTTGTCGTTCATGTAGGGCATCGAAAAAATGTTTATGATTAAAACAAATCTTGGATTATTAATAAAGGTTCTGTGGAAATTTCGTACCTTGGGGTTCTAACCCTAGTAAAAAAATAAAAGAATTTAACACAAAATTTAGGAACATTCGAACACGACTTAGCGCACGATTCCGGCCGCCTGGACTCCAACCCCCTAAAACAGGAGACTAAGTGAAACAAACACTTCCGGCATTTGTTCCACAGAACCCCTGAAAAACTGAGCATCGATCGTTAATGATAAAAACCAAAACTTATTTAATGGTGCGCGTACTAAATATTGAAAGAACTAGATTGCGGTATATCAGTGTTGATTAATTGTATGGCATTTTCTGCTGTACTGCTATTAGCGATCGCTTCGTATAATGTTTTAGTAATTTCAGATTTATTGGGAGAATCTGACTTCAAAGCCTTTTCAGCAATGTTTTTAATATCTTTATAAGTATTGGCTCGGAGCATTTCTTTGAGATGTTTCGGCATAATTGGTACACCAAACCATCCTTTACCAGCTTTATCAAAGGGAGAGCTTCCTATTAGTTTTTTTAGATCAGTTACTTCAGGCTTCTCTGATCTGTTATTTTGTAACATTGACCAAAATTGCAGAGTGTTCTTCGCTTGGTTACTTGTCTCAGGAATACTCTTCTTTCCTAATTTATCTTTAGCGTCAAGCCAAGCAAGGTTATCTATACTCGGTTCAGGGGCGGAAAAACTATGATTATATGTAGTATCACTAATTACACCCTTGCCACCGCTATATAAACGTTGCTCATAGTCTCTGTTTTTTCTATTAACAGTTTCTTTGGGTGGTGTAATAGCAATATTACAGAAGTTAATTAACATGTTAACTGTGAGTTCGTCTTTTAATGGAACGGTGAATGTATAAAAACTCCCACTATTAGCTTTAAAAGTATATTGTTGTAAGCTTTCCTTTATATCAAATGGAAAATTATCGACGTACTTAGAGTCAATAGAAAAAAATACAGAGGCAGCATCTTCATTTAGTTTTCTAGCCATAGTAATACCAGCTTTTCTCAATGTCTCCATCAATGCACCCGCTAATTTTCTCTCTTTATCAGTCAACATATTTATCTCATAATCCAAACAATTATATATTATAACAATATTTTTGTAGAGTTGAAAAAAAAAATTGACCACCAGGCTACGTAGACTGGACGATGATCTAGTTTCTTTTTTATACCTTAAACTGTTTATTAGGGGTCGTGTGGAACAAATGGACTCACATTAATTGACTCTATCCGAAAATTTCGGCTCACATTAAATGACTTTTAAAAATTTCCTGGCTCACATTATTTGCACTTGGGCTCACAATAATGGTTTATCGCCATGCTCCTCCTACAAGAAAAACGTTCGTTTACGTGATAGAAATCTTATCGCTAGATCCAATTGTCACTTTTCTAAGTCTATGTCAGCAGATTGTCAAAGTGAATGTCAATGATAGGTATAGATGTAAAGGCTCGCAATCATAAAACACTCAACCCGCAAACAGGGCTCAAATTTGACCCAAATTAAATGCGATGATTGCGGGCTGATGTGTTTATAAACGCGAGCCGTTACAGCTATCCATGGGGATGAGGTGTAACCAATACACCTATTGACTGGCAAAATTTCACTAAAAATCTTTTAAAGGATACCGTGTTTAACTCAATCCGATTGGATTGAAATTATTCTATACATTGTGCTCTGAATGAGTATCTTTTTCGTGCGGTTATCTCAATTTGAGGAATTGAATTACTCGCACCAGATACACCATAAATTTCTTCATCAAGCCATAGTTTTTCATCAGTCAATAATTCATTAGACAAACTAATCCACCAACTTTTGGGGAGCTTATCAGTACCATCAGACCATCGATAGTTTCGGCCTTTTAACAAATCCTTCTTATCGAATGGTGCGTTAACTGCACAAATTAGCGTTTCTTTCTTACGAACGTTTACTTTTAATTCCTCAAAAGTTCCTTCACATTGAATTAAAGGATTAAGGGTTGCCCAGCAGTCATTTAACGCCCGATGCCCCTCATAGAAAAAGCCTAATTTCCAATTGATGTAATCCAGTTTAGAACTTTCAATCCCCTTATCCTTCCAATCAATATCACGAATAGTACAGGCAAAAGGTAACGTTTTTATTAGGGTAGAAATAGCTTCTGGAGTTTGTAATTCTAAAAAATTGCGATCAAATCCACTGTTATGACAAATAATAAGGTGCGTTTTTTTTAAGGTTTGAGCTACATGGTTCCAATCAATTGCTTTTCCCTTTACATCTGCATCAGTGATACCCGTTACTTTTATTACTTCTGCCGGAATAGGTTTACCTGGATCGTTAAGTTCATTGTACGAATCAACAATGGCTATAATTCCATCGCCTGTCGAGAAAGAAAAGCTCAGCATTCCAATTTCAAGTATTTCATGTTGGGTAGCATTAAGCCCCATCGTTTCTAAATCAATAATAGTAGCAATAAATTGTTTGGGATCGGTGGCTACTCGATGAGCTAGCGAAGTGGAAATTCGGTTTAATACTTGATAATCGGGATGTTCTGAGACTTCCTGCACAGATACTTCAATCATAGATATACTCAGATAAACAATACTTAAATGATTAGAGCATTATAGTGTCTTTATTAAAACGCGGCACTAATTACTTAAACTATCAAGTTCGATTGGTAACAATAGGGAGTTCAATCCAGCGGCGTATTGCCCAAGGTTTCGAGTATCCTTCGGCAGCCAGTTTAATGGCTGTCGCTCTCATAACAAGCCTCCAATTTTATTTCTATTGTTTACATATGGAGCTACCAGCAATTTTATTTCAACCTCATTTATCATCTAAAGAAAAGACAAATATTATTCACAACGAATAAATTAGACCACTTATATATGGTATAATGCGCACGAATAATACTATTTGCTTAATTATCAAGGAGTTGGATATGAAAAATAGGGTCGTGTTCTTTTTTGTTTTTTTCTGCTTTGCACCATTAACCTGGGCAAATAATCCAACCCAATATACTAATGATAACCTCCCTTTTGAGCAACTCACCGCAACCGACACTGCAAAAAACTCCATTGACGATACATTGAAGTCGTTATCGTTAGCCTCTCTCTATATTGAACTTGTGGTTTCAAGTACCGTACCAAATGGTGAAGAAATACAGAAAGACCAATTTCAAACAAAAAAACACCATGGCGGATCTGAATTATTGATATCAACTGTCGAAATAGGGTTTGGAACAGATCCGATTGTTATAATGAGTGGTCGAGTATTGCCAGAAACATCCCTGGTTAGAAAAGACAGACTATGCAAAAAGCGCGATGGTTCTGTAGGAACCTGCGGCCGAGGAGAGTCCTTAGTCGGATATCGGCGTGTCTGGGATTGTGCAGGCTATGGGAATGGGGAATTTTCTTTACAAATCACATCCAAAGATTACCCCCACAACACGTTGATGGCGAAGCTGTATATACAATAATTAATAAGTAACCAAAAATCCTAAACTGAGCGAGGTATGTCACTGCCATGTCTCGCCTCGACAGCTCTTAGAATATCCAATGACCGCTCTAGATATTCGACCCCTTTAGTTCCTGGGTTTGTTTTCATGATATCAATCTGTTCCTCAAAAAAAGCGGTCATATCAATTTTTGTGTCTTTTGAAACACCTCCAGAACTTAGTATACTAAAGCGATCTATGGTCAACATCATGGACTCTTTTTCTGAAATTTGACCTGATTCTCGAAGCTCAGTAATTAATTCCTCTAACTCGTTAGGTGTCATATGGTGTACGTCATATTGATTGATTGTTTGCTTGGCCGTAGTTTCTATCGGGGTGGCCGATGGTTGGTTCTTACTTAATTTTTCTGATTTATTAGATAAATTAGATATGTTTTGTTCAGGGTTTAGTAAATTATTAATTTGCATCATATAACTCCTGTATATTTAATCAATCCTTTATAGAGCACCAATATTCATGATGGATTATCAGCACGCTCCAACTAAGCTATTAACTCTAATCTAATTTGAACCTTGATTTCAATTAGATAGTTAACACAACAACAATGTCTCTATGTAACAAAATGAAGAGGATACCCGATGAGATCTCAGTGCTCTCTACTTTTATTAAGTTTATATTATATTTAGACTGAGACAATAATTTAGAAAAAAAATTATAAGTACATGCATAGAGTCTCAAATAAGCGACGATTATGAGACATAAGATACCAGTGACCCGATAGAACATTTAGTAAGGGGCAAGAATCACTACAGGTAAATCAGACCATCGCGTAGTATAGGCTGGTGATTTAAGCTCGGCTCGCATCGCCCAGGGTTTGGAGTAGCCCTCTGCCGCCAGGCGAATGGTGCTGCGACCAAATTTTTGATTAATTTTATCAAAGAGTGACATTAATTGTTCTGTCTTTTCTAAAGTCTCATCACTGGGCTGATGAAACATATCCAGCTGTCTTGGGTCTTTCGGAATCAAATCCTCTAAACACACCCCTGCTTTTTTATAGTGATAACCGGGTTTAAAAATACGACCCAAACATTTTTTTGCAAATCTGGTGATGATACGCAAATCATCTGTGGGGTTGATAAAGTTCACTTCAATGGATTGAAAGTGCTGTGCCAAATCCTCTCGAAACCTATTGGTATGAACAAAAACATACATGCGTTGGGCAACTAATTGCTGTTGTCTTAATTTCTCCACTGCCCGCGCACAATGACTGCTTAAGGATTGCGCAACACTTGAGTACTGGGTTTGCATCTGTCCAAAACTTTTGGAAGACATAATGCTTTGCTTTGGTTGTGCCTCTTCAAGTCCGCCACAAGGGATTCCTTGTAACTCCATCGCGGTGCGCATCATCACCACATTAAATTGTTTTTTTAGCAGATGAGCATTGGTAGAGGCTAAATCAAAAGCGGTATGTATACCTCGGTTGATTAGTTTTTTACTCCATTGCCGCCCTATCCCCCATACATCCCCTACTGCTATTTGTTTTAGAATAAATTCTCGTTGAGCGCTCACATTGAAAACAGGAGTCTTAAAGACTTTTTTGCAACAATGATTAGCAATCTTTGCCAGTGTTTTTGTTTGGCCAATCCCAACAGATGTGGGAATACCAGTTTCCTTTAAAATCTTTTTTTGCAGTGCAACACAAAAGGCATCATGTTGATTAACAGGCATGGTACTTAAATCAAGAAACGCTTCATCAATGGAATAAATCTCACAATGTGGCCACGCCTCTTCAATCGTTGTCATCACGCGATGTGATAAGTCACCATACAAAGTGTAATTAGAGGAGAAAACAAAAACCTGATGGTGTTTACATAGTGCTTTAATTTTAAAAAAAGGCTCTCCCATAGCAATTCCCAGAGCCTTGGATTCATTAGAGCGAGCAATCACACATCCATCGTTATTTGATAAAACAATAATCGGTTTATCGCGCAAGTCTGGGCGAAACAAACGCTCACATGATGCATAGAAATTATTACAATCAATTAAGGCATACATGATTAGATAGGCTCATGTAAAACAAGGGTTACAACCCCCCAAATCACTACATCCTGCTCATCAGTTATATCAATAGGCTTGTATTTGGAATTGGCAGGCAGCAATTGCACCCTCCCCTTTTTTCGTGATAATCGTTTTACCGTTAATTCACCGTTAACTGCCGCAATAACAATTTTTCCATCAACTGCCTCTAAACTTTTATCAACAATCAGGACATCACCAGAGTATATGCCCGCATCAACCATAGAATCGCCGGTTGCGGTCACCAAAAAAGTAGCCGAAGGATGTTTAATATATTCCGCATTTAAATCCAGATAACGTTCAATATAATCATCTGCAGGCGATGGAAATCCTGCCTGCACTTTGCTCGAATACAAGGGCAAGGAACTAAACGGTTTCTGCTGCTCTAATGAGGCTTTAATGTCCGAGAGACGCGAAACTGGAATACGAATTTGTTTCGTGGATTCAAAACCAAATTTACCATATCCTTTAGGCCTTCCTGCCCCCTGTCTTTTTCCACCTCTAGGCATAGACGCCTCTTTTTTTGATTATTGGTTCAATAATCATAGATTGAACAAATCAAGTTGTAAATGCTCCATGTGATACTGCACCTTCAAATGGAAGGTAAGCATACGATTCTATTGGAAAACTATTTTTTTCGATTCAATGCTAAAGGATGAATTGCAGCGGGAAAATCAAAAGTCGCCGTATTCATTTCTCGAGTGACCGGATAGGGGTCCTGTGGAAGAACTGACAAAAAGTGGGATTTCAAGATTAGGCCCAACAATCCGTGCAATTTTATAGCAAATAGTTAAAAATGCACGCGTTACTTAAGTAACTTTCCAAAAATGCTGTTTTAAATGTTTTTCCAGTTCCTCAACCATTGCTGCAATATTAATATCACCATTACTTTTTTTAAAACTGTACTTTCCGGTAAAGGCAATATGCGCCCAAGCAATAGGTGATATTCTAATAAACTCATCAATAATGTCTTGGCTAACCCCTTCTTTAAGCATTTTTTCATAAATAGTATTCAAAATAATACCGTTGTAGGCAATGATGCAGTTTGCAACAAGTCTTACTGCATGTGCGCTGACTCGATTGTTAACAATTTTCTTTCCCTTAAAGACCCCACGATAAACTTTCCTAATGAGACCTTGCAATTGGTGATAAGCCTCTGTCCGATTTCTTGCCGCACGTATGGCCTTCCTAAGCGCCATGTTATCTATTAAATTTAATACATGCGTACTTTTTAATATTTTATTGTACTCAAAAAGTGCTTTTTTTAATCTTCCATACCGAGCAGAAGAATTTATTTTTTTAACGATGATGCTCTGAGTATTTTCCTGCAGAAGTAAGGAGAGTAAAACCCGTAATATCCCTCTTTCCTCAGCTTGAATCAGGCTTTTATCAATGATCCCACTAGGACGAATAATTCCAGTGTAGTTATCAACTGATTTAACCGAAAACAAGTCATTTGTCGCTTCTTTAACATTTTTTATACTTGGAACATATTCAATATCTATTGAATCCAGTATAACAAAATTGAGTTGATTTAAAGAGTGGTTGTCTCCAGTCACCATGTCAATATCAATGTCTGTCTTATTGCCAAAGATTACATCATAGAGACAGTGTCCTTCATACTCATTAGGCCCAATATTCTTGGCATTCACAGCAACAAAATTAGCAATTAATGTGTACACAGAAAGCCCTGGTTCTTTGCCAAGAAATTTTTTTGAATATCTTGACTGAATTGTACTTTCACTAGTTGGAAGCTTTTGTCCGTCTGCATCAGCTAATAATTGTAAATCCATTAAATTCCATTGTTTAAAAATAGGCAATGAATGGAGTAGATTGCTTGCTATATCATTCGCAGGGCATAAGGTATCCACACGAATGAAATCTTCATGAGTTGATCGCAAAAGATTATGGCTAAGATCTGACATATCAGCCATTTTTTCCTCACCAATACCAAAGGCATCGGACAGTACGCACGCATTAACAACCAAAGGAACAGGCTTTCTTTTTTTATGATAACGGGTTTTCATGTGGGTAAATGCACGCCACATATCAACGTGATTACCAATATGCATAGTAATATCAGGGATTTCTACTTGTGTGAGGGTCTTAAAAAAAGCATCATCTAGCTTATCCAGGCTATCGTAGCCTAGACTCCACTCTTGCTCACCAGATTTAGTTTCTTTTATCAGAAATCCAGGATTTTCGCCAAGACTAATGCGTTTTGTTGCCCTATCCCACGTGTTATCCAGTACGTTAAGCACTTCATCTAAGTGCTCACTGCAATAGATTGGAATATTTGGATAACCAAATTCATGGGCTATTTTTTCTACATCATCCACTAACGCATCATCAATTAAATCATGGTCTATGTCACAATAAGAGACACTTTCATTGCAACAGAGCAGTCCTTTATCTAAACGACGATACATTTTTTGATAGACAAAAAATTCAAATAAATGGGGATCTACCTGTTCATCAGTTGGATTTTCTTTCAAGTAAAGAATCATTGTTTTAGAGATGGTGTCCTCCAAATCCTTGTCAGCTTAAATGATGATGGACTTTTATCAGCACCATAATGTTTTTTGAGTAAATCGATAAGCTTCATAATATCGCTGTCTTTTTTATAAAATACGAGCGGTACTGCTAACATAATAGGCCGGAGATACAATGCAATTTGCCTTGATGATTCCAGATAAAATGCCCATTTAGCTGCTTTTTTATCAAATACACTGCCTTCCAAAAATTGTGCAAGGGCAGGGAACTGTTCCTCTGGTAAAATATTATAAGCTTGGTGGTTTAGCTCATCATGGGTTAAATTCTGCTTGCGATTTGGAAACCATTTTAGAAATCGAGCCAATTTTGGTAAGTCAACAACTAAACCAGAACTATGCTCAGTCATTGCCTTTTCAGCATATATTTTACCCTCATTCATTATACCTCTGGTGTGATATATAAAGCTGGTAATTAAGTGATCCATAATTTGTTGATAACGATGATATACAAAACACAGAGCTTGAAGCCATTGTTGTGGCTTACTTAAACGTCTGAGCCTAGAAGCAGCGTATTGTTCCGCTAAATCAGCATAATAGCGAATAGAATTCTTGGATATTTTGAGTCTTGGGAGGAAGTTTTTTGCAAAATCATATAATTCGACAAGTCCCAATGCCTTATCTACCTCAGCCTTGATAGCCTTATATTTAAAATTCTTCTGATCCAACCGTATTACATTCAATGGAGTTATCCCATCCTCTTTATTGATTAAAACCGACAGTTGTTCTTTTTTTGATTCTGGAATAACTGAAATAAGTTCATCAAGTCGAGCATCTTCCATTGAATATGCATTGGTAAACATATCCTGTATGGTGCGATACGAAGGTAAAACAATCTGTTGACTACTAAAGTAGTTTAATAATTGTCGTAGAGCATCATGTCCTTTAGGGTAAAGTTTGATCAACTCACTTAAATGAAGCTGAATTTTGGACTCATGCATTGGCTGCCAATCTTTAAAGCCAAACAACAAGAGAATATCAGTTTTTTGTTTTTGATAAGTTTTAAAATCGATTTGACCTGTAAGTCCCAGTAGGCGTTCCCCGAAATATTTTCCTAAAATAAATTGTGAGTTATTATCTTGGCCTAAATTAAATTTATAAAACTGTTGCTTGGCCTTAAAATAGCCAAGCAATCGAATAAAATAAATCTGTGCCTTCGTAGTGCGATATTTTTTGACGATGAGCATTTCCTCATCCGTTATTGAAAAATACAACTCTCGTTCAGCTTTATTAAATTCAGGGATAGCATAAATGGCTTCAATTTCTTGATCAGATAACAGGTTTATTCGATTAGGGCTATACATTAATTACTTGGATACCTATTATTGAAAACGTTCGTTTTTGAGCATACTTACTTGGCTTAGTGATATCACTATGTTTATTGGATCCATGGATTCTCAATAACCATTCTTGATATTGCTTTCTTGCTGCATTATACTAGATATGAGTTTTGAGAATAGAGGACAACGAGTAAATGCCAACAATTAGTGCATTTTATGGAATACTGATTCAAATGTTTTGGGGTGATCATGCACCTCCTCATTTTCATGCCTTATATGCTGAATATGAAGTTCTTATTGATATTCATACACTTGAAGTGGTTCGAGGCTCTATGCCCCGCAGGGCATTGGCTTTAGTATTAGAATGGGCTTTTCAGCACCGTGCTGAATTATTTGAGGATTGGACATTATGCGAAAACAATCAGTCGCCAAAGAAAATATCGCCCCTGGAATAGTTTGTACCGCTCCTTGGAGACTAACGAAAGTCACACCACTGCCCAATTATGAGCTTGAAGTTGAATTCAATGACGGAACGCATGGGTTTGTTGAAATGGTTAAATTGATCATGAGTGATAAAGCAGGTGTATTTGCAGTACTTCAAGATAAAGACCTTTTTAATAAGGCTCATCTTGAATATGGAGTACTCACTTGGCCTGGTGAAATTGATTTAGCACCGGATGCAATGCATGATGCAATCAAACAAAAAGGCCGTTGGGTTTTGTAATAGGCCTGGTGTGTACGTCGAGGCTGTTTTAGGTCAAGATTAGTTCCCAATTTGGCTTATGTAGTTGTCATTACCGTGCTCAAAGGCGGTTTTTTTGGGTTAATTTATCACCTGATGTTGTTTATAAAGATTTCAAGCAATAAATAAAGACCGATTAACATACAAAATTTAATGGTTAAGATCACATTGAATTAATAATTTTCTACAATCTTGACCGAAAACAGCCTCGACGTACACACCAGGCCTTAGATGCGTTTTTATTTAATTACGGCCGTAGAAATCCATTTTTACCTAAAATTTTATGGGACGATAAAGAAAGTACACTAAAGCTGATTAAATTTATGTTAGATAAATGCGATAGTTCACAAATTAAAAAATATGTTACTCGGCCTGGTGTGTACGTAGACCATGTTTTCGGTCAAGATTATAGGACTTTATTTGCTCACAATGAATTGAATAATTATATTTTGATGCATAACCTAACTTTAACCAGTTGATACAAATCACAATAAATACGTATAAATTACATCTACAGTGGATTTAAACCTGAAAACCAGTGTTTCGGGATGATAATGACAACTACATTAAGCAAATGGGAACTAATGTTGACCGAAAACATGGTCTACGTACACACCAGGCCAAGAGCGATCACCTAAAAATGTGAATAAAGATATGTTTTAAATATGACCACCTGCCTTTGATTTCTGAGCTTAAGAGCATTTAACAGTATGAGCGAAGCGAATTCATTTAAAGCAGATTAAAAGAAAGATTTAGATTTGTGCCTCGTCATTCATCGCTCAGTCGCAAAAATAAAAATAATGTAGTATTTATTTAAGAACAATGAGGAACGGAGCGAGCAAAGCGAGTGAGTAGTCATTGTTCTTAAATAAATGCGGAGTTATCTTTTATTGCGACTGAGTGATGGGTGATGAGGCAATCGATTTTTAATTATTGCTTTGTTTGTTTTTTTATTTGATTATTGGCCGTAGGCCAATTCCTTTAAAGTTAATAAGGTTAAATTATTTATGAGCGTAGCGAATTCCTTATTATTAATTATCCACAGAACATCCTTGTGGATAATATTCAAGAAGGTTTAAAGGGGACTATAAGTAAGAACGGACACTTAAAAGCTATTCTGTAAGACACTTAAATTTCATTATGACAAAATATATACAGTGAGTTTTATTAAAAATGGGAGTTTATTCCATGTAACTCACATCTTTTCCAGGTAATCAACGTTCTTTTCCCTCTCTAATTATAGATAATGATAAAAATTAGGGGTTGTGAGGCATTTTAGTGGTGTTGGGGGTATAGAGGGGCATCTCTAATAACAAAGGTAATGGTATTGAAGTAGGTTGCAGCGCCTATTCCCGCAATTTGTGGCGACGCTCAAGGGATTCTCTTCGTCTGCGTTCTTTTTCTCGCAACCGCTCTTTTGTTTTCTGCTCACCCTTAAGCATGTCTTTCATTACATCAATATGGGTTTTAGAATTCCCTTTGGGGGCTATAAAATCAAGAATATTACGTGCGGCAGCCTGATACTCCTGAGCATTGGCAATAAAGGTGCTTCGCTTCTTATTAAGCCGTTTACGCGCAAGAGCTCGTTGGGCGGATAGCGCCTGCAAGTTAATGTTACAGGCTTTGAAAAAGGCTGGGGTAAGGCATTTCACGGCAGCAAGACCAATAAAGCGCTCTTTACCCGCATCCACTTTGACATCAAAACGCTCGATCATTTTTAAATAGCCTGCACGAACCAGTAATTTAATGGCGCGTTGTGCGCGCTTTAAACCAATCCCTGCCTTATCGGCAAGAAATTCAATGGTAAGAGAGCGGAATCCTTCACTGGCATGAGGCACACCTACCCGAAGACTTGCAAGTTCCGTGTAATGTAATAAAACCTGAGCAATACTTGCCAAAGCTTCACGTGCCTCAGAGCGCTGCTGGCGCGTTGAATTGCGGCGCATACGGATTTCTTTAAAATAAGATGTGGGTAAACCGTAGTAACGCCGCCAGGCGTCAATCGCCCAGGTAATAATTTTGGGGCGATCCTTATGTTCCTGTGGCTTTTGAAAAAAACGCGGGGACTCAGGATCGTGTCCGCACCAGTTACCCTGACGCACCACCCCTGCCCTGCGAGAGCTGTAGTTTGTGTCTGTTGATTTTTCGATGAACTCAATGCAATCCATCACTAACGCACTTTCTTGCATGCGTACAATATCCTTAGCACTAGCTAATTGTTGACTAATCAATTACTTAACGCTAAGATATAATTGTCTAGGTTATATTTTAGCATTAACCGGAAAGCCCGCGTCAACGGGCTTTTTTTTTGCCTTTTTTAAATCATCAATAGAAAGTTATCGTTTATTACTTAACCCGTCAACCCCCTTTTTTTATATAACCAGTTGAAATATAGCATTTTTTTATGTTTTGTTGGTTCACAATTGGTTCACATGAATACTTATAAAATGGTTCACTATTGGTTCACATAGCACCAAGCAATTTTCCTAAATGTATTTTATATTTTCCACTAACAATGGTTCATAAACGGTTCACGAATATGTTACTTTAATGGTTCACAATTAACGCAGGGCAAGCTAGAATAATAGTTCACAAACAGTTCACAAAATAATGGTATTAGCCTTTGTTTAATTAAAATATACGCATATATGGAGCCATGGTAATCGGTTCTTAATTGGTTCACAACAAAAGATGCTAAATGGTTCACAATCAAATTAAATAAGCAGGAAATTCAATTCCAAATTCAAGCTAAATAATCCCTGAGTATAGGTTCACAATTGGTTCACATTGGAAGATGCTTAATGGTTCACAATAGGCACACAAAAACGCCTTTTACATATATAAAATTTTTTTTATATGTTTTAACTACTTTATCATTGACCTACATAAACGAGTATGTAATTGTATGTAGTAACCGTATAAAAACCAAATAAACATACAAGGCACAAATAATGGAACAAATAAGCTGGACTAACTCGGACATACGTAAATTATTTAAAATGGATAATCGTTTTAAATCTGTTCAGACATTATATAATGCTGAAGATCGAGGCGAAATACCAATAGCAAAAAGAGAGGCCAGGGGGAAAGTTTCAACTAGAGTATGGGAATTAGAACAACTACCTGAAATCGGAAAAAGATTTGGGTTTTTGAAGCCACCGGCACAACAAAAAAGATTATGTAAGTATATGCAAAAAGGAGGGGTGTATAAAACGACTTCCAGCTATAATGAGGCACGTACTTTAGCACTTAATGGTATAAATACTATATTAATAGGATTAGATCCTGAGTGTTCTGTTTCAGATATAATAATTCCTCAACAAGAGCTTAATAGGCTTGATGATTTTGAACAAGGAAAAGGCTTATTTCATTTTTTTGTTGAAAATACACCCTTAGAAGAAATCATTCGCCCCACGTCATTACCCACCCTCGACTTTATACCTGAAACACACGATTTAGTTAAGTTAAATAAATGGATGTCTTTTGAAAAACGTCGTGAATATATCTTCCAAGATAAATTAATACCGCTCCTCTCTAAATATGATGTCATCATCTTTGATAACAGCCCCACATGGAATCATCTCGTAGAAAATTCCATTTTGGTTTCATCATCAGTTGTTATGCCATTAGGATGCAGCCTTCTTGCGTATAATGCTTCTTCGACTAATATGCAAAACATTTGGGACTTTCAAGATGTTATGAAGCTAACAGACCAAGGAATAATCATGTTTAGCACTGCACTTGAAAGAAGCTCGCTTAGTCAACAAATAAATGCAACGTATCTGAGTCGTTATGTAGACTATATGATTACTACACCAATACGCAAATCTGTTAAATGGGAAGAAGCTCTAATGTCTAAACAAACCATATTAGAATACGCTCTTGGCTCCTCTCAGGCAGAAGAATACTACCATCTGATATCTGAATTATGGGGTAGAGTTAATAATAACGAAATTAACTTCGTAGATCTTTTGCTAACTAACGAGCTAGAGGCTATCTGATGGCTATAAAAAAGGGAGCGTTCGAATTATATACTCAGGAAAGAAAACTGCCAGAAAAAAGGGTGAAAAGCCCAGCCAAAGCAAGCCATTTTTTTGATGATATTTATACTAAAGATAACGGTTCACAATTGGTTCACGAGCAAAGCCTAATCCAACAATCAGTACCAGCTGAAAACCCATCAGTTCACCCGAACTCCGTATCCAATAACAATGCAAATAACGGTTCACAATTGGTTCATGAGCAAAGCCTAATCCAACAATCAGTACCAGTTGAAAACCCATCAGTTCATCCGAACTCCGTATTAAATAATAATGCAAATAACAGCTCACAATTGGTTCATGATCGGTTCACAACCAATGAGGAAGCTCAGGTTGGAGACCAACCAAATCATTCGAACCCGGTATTAAATGATAATGCAAACAATAGTTCACAATTGGTTCATGATCGGTTCACATCCAATGAGGAATCTCAGGTTGGAGACCAACCAAATCATTCGAACCCGGCATTAAATGATAATGCAAACAATAGTTCACAATTGGTTCATGATCGGTTCACATCCAATGAGGAAGCTCAGGATGGAGACCAACCAAATCATTCGAACTCAGTATTAAACGATAATGCAAATAACGGTTCACAATTGGTTCATGATCGGTTCACATCCAATGAGGAATCTCAGGCTGGAGACCAACCAAATCATTCGAACTCAGTATTAAACGATAATGCAAATAACGGTTCACAATTGGTTCATGTTCGGTTCACATCCAATGAGGAAGCTCAGGATGGAGACCAACCAAATCATTCGAACTCAGTATTAAACGATAATGCAAATAACGGTTCACAATTGGTTCATGTTCGGTTCACATCCAATGAGGAAGCTCAGGTTGGAGACCAACCAAATCATTCGAACCCAGTATTAAATGATAATGCAAATAACAGTTCACAATTGGTTCACAATAAAGTTAATGATTTGGCGTCAAACACAGGTAATGCTCAAGTTTCAGAAGTGG
The DNA here is from genome assembly GCF_011764505.1 of Legionella antarctica. NCBI lineage: Bacteria > Pseudomonadati > Pseudomonadota > Gammaproteobacteria > Legionellales > Legionellaceae > Legionella > Legionella antarctica. Next base: position 34,776 of record NZ_AP022840.1, on the reverse strand, counting down.
AAAATATTCCTCAAATTAGCTTTTCAAAATTAGTTGGCAACCAGCGGGCAATAATTATTGCACTATACAAAAACATGAAAATTAACAAATCAGACACAACTGATGAGCTAACGCTTGAGTCAATATCAAAATTAACTCATGTCAATCAAAAATCTCTTAAAAACACTTTGTTCCGTTTAAATAATGCAGGAATACTTATCCGAGCCGATCAAAAGGTTGGGCGGGGTGGCTGGGTTAAATATAAAATAAATACTCACATCATAAGAGAAATTCAGCAGAAGGAGTTTTTCAGATAAATGGTGTTTTTTTTGTGGTTCTATCACGTTGTGATAATAGGAGCAATTTCGGTTTAAAAGAACATTATATAGAGAAATAAATCAAAAATAGTTTTTATCTTCTCTGATCGAGAGGCAGAGTTAAATATAAAATCAATACTTCACATCATAAGAGAAATTAAGTAGTAAAATTTTTTTTGAATAGTGATAACCTACTTTCAAGCCCTAAGATATTACATACATAACTTATTGATAGAAAGTAATTCAGGTAATAGACTAAGAAGAAAATTATAACTTTCTTTATAAATACCTTCAGAACTAGATTCACGAGGACCCGCCACATTTAATGTACGAATATCATACTCCTTAATCCATTCAATACATTTAGATAGATTATCTTCGTCTGATGATGACAAACTAATAAGAAGATACGGGGTAAGTCAGGATACGTGTGCAAATGGGTCACTTCATTTTCAAAAAAGGCTATAACCCTCACTGCGTATAGGCTATAGCCTTTTGTCATAGAAATTGCTTTCAGACTAAATACCAAGTTCACTATGCGAACCAAGTCGAACTAGTTGCAACGTATTTATATCTGGTTTTCTATAGATAAGAATTAAATCAGGCTTAATGTGGCAGTCACGATGATCACTCCAGTTATTAGTAAGAGCATGGTCGCGGTGCTTTTCTGCTAATTCATTATCATTTGCAAGAGCTACCAACACCTTAACAAAGAGAGTTTCTAAAACCTCTCTATATTTTCCCTTCTTTTCACGTTTGTAGTCTTTTTTAAATTGAGTGGTTTTTTCAATCCCCCGCATTTAAATCATCCATTAGAGAATCAATACTTTTGAATGAGCGTAACTTACCTCTTCGAGCCTCTTTCATAGCCTCAATTGTTTTTTGATTGGGTACTAGAGGTTCAAATGGTAAAGCCTTTTCACTCGCCACACGTGTCAATAAGAGACGAAATGCATCAGATACCGTTAACCCCATTGAGGCCAACACAGCAGAAGCCTCTTCTTTAATATGCCCATCGATTCTAGCTCGAACAACCGCATTTGCAGTCATAATACTCTCCATCACCTTATAAGCTACATTGTAGCCCATTTATGCAACTTCCGCCACTTCACTATCTATTTTAAATAGAGTTCTATCCCTTGTTAGGTACAGATTTGCGGGGCGACGCGCTAAATCCAGAACATACTCACCAAAGCGCTTAATTTGTTCGGTTATGTATGGACTCATATGACTCAGATCTTCTGCTGTAATTGTATAACCCTCCTGTATTAAAGCGTGACATACATCAGAGATATCAATTACATTTTGCAGCATAATGCAATTGGCGATTAAATCATTATGCTTAACGGCTTTTTCCATCTCATCAGGATCGTTTGATGCCACTAAATATCTTGAGCCAAATCTAATCCAGTCCTCGAGCGTATGGTAGGACTCTATTTTATTTGTCGTTGCTGTGATTGTTTGTCTTAACTCTTTATTGGACACATAATCAAGCAAGAAAATCGTACGAATCACTTTGCCTAGCTCTTGAAATGCTTTATACAGCCTATTTTGATTGTTGTATGAATTAAGCTTGGACAGTATAAAGGAAGAAGATACTCCTCCTAATTTTACTGAGATGATGACCTGCATTAAGTCCTTCCAATGTTTTTCTAAAAGCTCCCAGTCAATTTCAGCCTCACAAAACATCGAATCAATATTGATATATTTTGTTTTTTTATCAACTCGATACAGGTTCAAATCTTTCCAATTGCGGATCCTCGGCATTAACTGAATTCCAAGTAAATAAGCAAAAGCAAAGACTGGTAAGGACTGCCCTTGAGTATCTGAGTGGACAATATTTGGTTGCACCTCTGAAGCATTTTTTAGTAAACCATCGATAATGTGTATGGCTTCCCATACCCCACATCGAATAAATGTTGAAAATAAAGCAATGTAATTATCAGCTATATGCCTGTAGGCTATGCCACCTTTCTTTCCGTAGCGGATATGTTGTTCTGCAATCATATTATCATCGTGTATTTCTTCAAGTGTTCCATCAACTGCAACGCGCTGGCCAGTACCCCAAGCCCGTAATAACTGAAACTCATTTAAACAATTGACCACTCTTGTAATCGCTTTGGTTAATGAGTTCAATGTAAAATGTTTTTTATTAATCCTTGATAAAGTACGTGGCTCAATTTCAAATCGTACATGCTTGGCTGTTTGGGTAGGACCAAGTCCAGTGCCATAACAGAAATTGGTTAGAATATATTTTTCAATGGCATTCTCTAATTTCGCTTCTGTGCCGGTAATTGGACCAAATTCATATGCCCAGCCTGTGTGGTGATGACCATTTGTTAAAATATCCAGCAAGCTTCTTTCTGGCAAACGCTGACGAATTAAACTCTCAATTTTTTCAGCATTGTCACTTTCAGAAGACTATTTCAATAGAAGATCAAGCATAACAAGGAATTCTCATTCATTGAAAATGACTTTTGGGGGTTTAAGTCCTCTTCAATAGATAGTAAAATACCAGAAGTTCTCTTCAATGCATGACATTCTACATCAATGAAAAATGACATCAATTTATCGATTGGCTCTGAAGTTTTGTTTAAGGGACAACCACACATTATTAAGGCTTATTTATCATTAACTTCTTTTATCTTGCTCAACAAAAATACTGGAGACGAGGTAGTTGCACAGTTAAGTTCTGTTTCTCCCATTCAAAATGCACCAACAAATGAACCCCTAATAGATACTGGGATCTCTCATCTACCTGAGGAACTATGGCAAGAGGCTGAACGACGAGCTGTTTTAATTAGACCTTTGGCCTCTGTCATGGGTCACGATTACTAGCCCACCCTCTGGCCACTCAAAGTAGCCCACTTAGGGTAAATTTTTTTAACTCACTTGTCATCTACTAAATTAAATTTCGGTATAAATTTTTTCCTGTATGACTCCCCATCAAGAACAATTCGATAAGCTTTATTTACGATACGATCTAATGCTGCGTTTGCCATAACCGGATCATAAAATAGCTCCATCCATCCTTCTATTTTACGGTTAGTAGTTATAATTAGCATAGAGTTTACATGGATAGCTGCTATTAGGGGTTTCGGCAAGCAAATTACAGATTTCGCAGGTCTTGCCTTAACCCTCTGAATTCAGTTGCATTTCTCTTTCCCTAAAAAAATAGATTTTAGCCCAAAACAGCCTGTTTCCACCCTACAAATTATTCACATAACTGGTTATATATGAATAATATAAGCCGTTTTAGTTGTATTATGCGAAGCAAACAGCTATGCTAACTCCAGGGTTGATTATTCACATAATACATACACATGAATCATGATGACTTGCTCAATGAATTTAGAACTGCACTAGAAAAGCAGGATTTGTCTCCTGCCTCAATTACCAGTTATCTTCAAGGAATAAAAGTATTCACTACATGGGTATTGGATTTTTATCAACAAGATGTTGGTCTTATTGAAGTGACATCCAATGATCTCCGTGCTTATCGAGAATATATCTCCAAAGTACTTCGACGTAAACCTGCTACCATTAACCATCACATTCAGGTATTAAAACGATTTTATGCTTGGGCTTTGCAGGCCGGACTGATTTCTGCTGATCCAGCATCAGCCATTCATTTTGTGAAGCGAGTAACGACCACTAAACCACAAGCATTAAACAAAGAAGAAATTCATGCTTTGTTACGAGCGGCTGGCCTTTCCACTCATGGCCTTTCAATAAGAAATTATGCCATTGTGCAACTCATGATACAAGCCGGTTTAAGAGTGGCAGAAGTAAAAAATTTAATACTCAGAGACGTTGTTATTAGAGAACGTTCTGGCTTTGTCACTATTGTTGATGGGAAAGGTAGAAAGCACAGAGAGGTTCCATTAAATTCAGTTGCACGCAGGGCATTAACCAGCTACTTAGAAACACGGGATGCTATTGCAGCTGATGATTCATTATTTACTACTAAGCGCGGAGTTTCAGGAACAGTCAGAGCCTTACAACAGCTGATTACCGGGCTCGCCATCCGGGCTAATATTACACGAATTAACGTCACGGCCCACACGTTGCGTCATACCTTTGCGGTTCAGTTTTTGCAGGCTAATCCAGGATGTCTTGTTGAATTAGCCATGTTAATGGGGCATGAATCTATTGACACTACAGCCATTTACACGAGAGCATCAAAAGAAAAATTAGCAGAGCATATCGAACGTTCAGGGATAAATATCGATGCACACCACGATTGAGATTACGGAAGATCAGTTAGCTATTGACTGGACACTCACTGAAAGTGATATCCAGTTTATTAACAAAACCGCAAATCAAAGTATTAAATTTGCCGCTCTTCTTTGCCACTTAAGGGCTTATGGGCGATTTATTGGAAAAGACGATACAGTACCTTTTATCGCATTAAGTTATCTTGCCAAACAATTGGGGCAACCACTTTCAGTTTTTCCTGTATTTGATAAAAACTCACATAGTTATATTCAGCAAGAAAAAATTCGTAATTATCTTGGATATACTGAGTTTAACGAGGCCGCGCAACTTCGATTAGAGGAGTGGCTTGTGATTCTCTTACGCCAAGAAACCATGGACAAAAAACAACTGATTGCCCTGGCTATTAATCACTTAAAAGCGAGCCGCGTTGAGTTGCCTTCCTCCTTAGTATTAGGCCGCCTGATAAGCCAAAAAGTAAATAAAGCGGTTGAGGGATTTCATCGAAGTATTGCAGAAAGCTTAGCTCCTGGTAAACGAAAAGAATTGTATCAATTAATCACACCAAAACACAAAGAAGCCTATGCTCAATTAGCGGAACTTAGAACATCGCCTCAGAATGCCAATAGCGAGGTCATGAATAAGTACCTTGACTATTTTGACCAAATTGAACAGTTAGGGATTCTGGACTGCAATCTGTCAGCAATACACCCTGAGGTCATCACTGAACTGGCTCAAAAAGGTCGCTACTATGATGCCGCCCAGCTACGTGATATGGCTTCTAAATTAAAACAAGAAGCCATCATTATTTGTTTTTTGCATGAAACGGCTAAAACCATTCTTGATTACCTTGTTTATGTATATAAGCGAATATTTTTGGACATTAATCGACACGCTACCCATGAAGTAACCGCCGAGCGCGAGAAAGTATCCAGACGAAACAAAGGAAAATTTAAACCAGCTAGTGAGTTCATTAAACAGGCTTATTCCCAAGCATCAGTTGGGCAGTTAACCCTCATGGAATTTGTGACCCAGTTTAATGAAGACACGATGCTTGAAACAGCCAGTGCCTGTGAGGCCATCGATAAGCTGGAGTCCTCTGGAGTTACCGATCATATCGTTAACCGATTTTCTTATGTCAGGAAATTTTCAAAACGATTTTTAAACTTAAAGCTTGGCGCAAGTGTTGGGTTAAGTTCATTAATGGAGGCCCTTGAGCTTCTTCGTCAACTTCACAATGGCGAAATTAAAAAACTTCCTGCTGTTGTGCCAACAGACTTTCTGCCAAAAATGTGGAAGGATGTGGTGTTTGATGAGAATGGGGAAATCAAAGCCCATCACTGGGAAATGGGTTTTTATTACGTCCTCAAGAAAAAAATCAGCGCGGGTGATGTTTATCTTTCAAAAAGTCGTAATAATCGTTATTTTTGGGACACGGTTTATGGTGAGCAGCCCTGGGAAAACGAGCGAGAACAACAGTACCTTAAGCTTGCGCTACCCAATGATTTTGATACACTTCTGGAGACACTACGGGGGGAATATCATCGAGTAGCCACAAATGCCAGTAAGAGTTTACCCACTAATGATTTTGTAACGATTAATGAGGGTAAATTTTGTTTCACCAAAGAGGATGCCCTGGTTATTCCACCTGAAGTGGTCAAATTACGTAAGTTAATACAGTCCAGGATGCCTGCCATTAGAATTGAGAAACTCTTGGCAGAAGTCGCCAAAATGTCAGGCTGCATGGAAGGATTTACTCCTTTTTATGCACACACGCAACCGATTAAATTTCCATTAAAGCCATTGCTTGCGGCAATCCTTGCGCATGCAACCAATATTGGGCTGTTTGGAATGGGAACCAGCGCTGTTGGCATCAGCATTGATGCGCTGACCAACGCATCTCATGTTTATCTACGACAAGACAGCATCAAAGAGGTTAATCGTCGATTAATTAATCATTTATTGACTTATCCAATCAGTGCGGAAATGACGGATGGCTCTTATTCAACCTCGGATGGTGAGCGTTACCCCATTGAGAGAAAGTTTTTTCTCTCCTCTTATTATCCAAGATACTACGGATATTATGAGCGTGCGATTTCTATCTATACGCACGTGACAAAAGATGGTGTCTTTGGTACGCAGGTTATTTCAACTGGTGAAAGAGAAGCCTCTTTTGTGCTCACGGGGTTATTAGAGAATGATACTCTGCTCAATCCTGAGTTTCATAGCACGGACACACATGGCTTTACTGAGCATCTCTTTGCTCTGCTCTATTTAAATGGGTTTTCTTTTCATCCAAGGCTTAAGGATTTAGCTGAGCAAAATATTTATAAAATTGATGATGCAATGAGCTATGGTGATTTGGATGAAGTGTTTCATGGTACAGTGGATATTGAACTTATTCGTAAATATTGGGATCAAATTGTCCGTATTGTCGCCTCATTAAAGAATGGCCTGGCTCCAGCCCATGTAATAATCCAGAAATTAGCCAATCGAACTGATAATGTATCCAAAGCAATAAGAGCTTTGGGACGTATCATTAAATCCATTTATATTTTACGTTATATTGCAGATCAAGATCTTCGTTATACAGTTCATTTACACCTCAATCATGGTGAGTCAAGACACCATCTGGCCAAAAAATTATTTTTTCTCAACAGAGGAGCCTTTAAAACCAGCGATTATGAGGAAATTATGAATAAGGCCAGCTGTTTAAGTTTGGTATCCAATGCTGTTTTAGTATGGAATACCCATCACATACAACAGATAGTTGACGAACTTCGAGCAGAAGGACTTGATATTCCAAGCGAGCACTTACAAAAAATATCCGCGCTAATGTTTAAGCACATTCAAATTTATGGCACCTATCATTTTGAGGATATTTAAGAACGTGTGATTTAATATCCGTATGAACCACTTGAAATAGTACCATAATATGGTATCATTAACCAATGAAAGCTAAACATAAAAAAGTGCTGCACAGCATATTTGAAACGCCAGTGAATGCCAGCATTATCTGGAAGGATATCGAGTCGTTGCTTGTTAGCTTGGGCGCTGAATTATCCGAGGGGCGCGGATCACGAGTACGTATAGCGCTGAATGGTGTTCGGGCTGTTTTTCATCGACCTCATCCTAAAAAAGAGGCCGATAAGGGAGCAGTTGTTTCAATGAGGCGTTTACTGAAAGAAGCAGGAGTAGAGCCATGTTAAATTATAAAGGTTATCTTGGTCATGTAGAGTTTGATGATGAAAATGAACTCTTTGTTGGCGAAGTCATTAATACCAAAGATGTCATTACGTTCCAGGCTGATACAGCGCATGGGCTAAAACAGGCATTTGTTGAGTCAATAGATGATTATATTGACTTTTGTCATGAGCGAAATGAAAAACCAGAAAAACCGTTTTCAGGGAAATTCAATCTGAGAATTTCTCCAGAGCTCCATCGTGAGGCCTATGTAGCAGCCAAACATTCTGGCATGAGCCTAAACTCATGGGTGTGTGATGTGTTGAAGCATGCTGTTTAATGTAAATTATAATGCCCTGCATTTTACGGATATTTAAGCGCTGGTAATGAGGGGGTTGATTATTCACATAATATGCCACCTGCTAAATCTGTATTTTGCTTACCTAAACCCCTATTAAATCATACAGATCAGTGGACTGTTCTGGCGATAATGCTTTCAGCCCGAAGTCATCTAAAATAAGCACATCGTATCGTGAGTAACGTTTAAAAAGCGCAGTCCATGTTTCATCCGCTCTTGCTTGGTGGAACTGATTTAACAGTTCATTCGCTCTTATAAAGCAGACTTTTTTATGTCGTTGACATGCCATTAGACCCAGGGCTTGAGCCAGGTGAGTCTTTCCGGTGCCAACAGGTCCCATGATGATGACATGGTTTTTTTCTTTGATAAACTTCCCTGTCATCAGGGTGCGGATGGCTTGTGTGACTTGTGTTGAATATCGAGCCAGTTCAAAATTTTCAAAACACTGAGGCTCCTCAAATCGAGCTTGCCTTACACGCCCAGCAAGCAATTTTTGTTGACGAGCCTCATCCTCATCCTGAAACAACATTGAGAGCAACTCTTCATAAGAGAGGGACGCTGCGCGAGCCTGTTCTACTCTTGCTAGCAGTGTGTCTGGGATCCCTGTCAAACGTAGTTTTTTTGCAAGCTCTAACATATTGATATCACTCATAATGAGCCTCCATCGTTGAGCTGTAATCACTTGCTGCGCGAATATAGGCAAAGTTCTCATGATTGGCCGAGCGCTTAGTGGAGAATGTTCTCGTGTCTTTTTTATCCAGGCCTTCCGTGAGGATTTTTTTCAATGATTGATGAGTATAATTATCAAATAAAATCGCGCGTAAACATGCATTTTCAAGGCGCTCATTACCGTATTCCTCAACCAAGCGGATGATAGCCTGGGCTTTTCTTAAGCTCGTTCTAGAGCCTTCAGCCAGTACCTTTGTGACCATTTCCTCCGTTGCCTGACCAATTGCTTTGGCCGCTTCAATACAAACGCCAGCAGTATTTTCTAAGTAATACTTTGCAGAATTATGGTAGTCATTGGGATCCGTTTCCCACTGTCCACGCCCGTAGTTACGAATATGGGTCTTAATCAAAGCATGATTCACATAGGCCTGAACGGTCTTCAAGCCAACTCTAATTTTAACCTTTGTCCCGATATGTATCGTTGGCACAGAATAAAAATTACCAGCAACAACAAAATGATGGTCACGATGAACTTGAGCATCCATCCAAATGGGCATATCAAAAGCGCCTGCTGGCAGTGGGTTTAATAAATTAAATTCTTCATTTTTAAATACGTCAATTGGCTTTTCACCAGTGGTACTGCAGATGACGTGCGATACCTTATTAGCGCACCAATCACGTGCAAAGGCGTTCATCGAGGCCAAATCATCATAGGTTATCCCCGCGATAACCTGTTCTTTTACCAATTGAACACTACGCTCAACCTTCCCCTTGTGCTCGGGCGTTCGAGCCTTCGCCGGATCGGCTATAAAGTCATAAAAGCGAGATAACTCTGCATAGGTTTCATTGACCGTTGGATCATAAATATGTGCTTTAATAATTCCCGATTTCAAATTGTCTAAAAGAATGCAGTTGGGCACGCCTCCAAAAAAATGAAAGGCATTGATATGGCTTTGCGCCCATGATTGCTGATTTTGAGAATGTACAAACTCAACATATCGATACCGACTATGTGATAACGTCATAATAAAAGCGTATGTTTTTTTATTATTGATAAACCCAACAAACGCATAGTCAACTTGTGCTTCATGCCCAGGCTTTGTTAACAAATGTACCGTAGCCTTAGGCAACGAGGGGAAATGACGTTCAATATAACGACTAAGACTTCTTCGACTGCTAACAAGACCATTATCGCTTAAAATTCGGTGTATCTGCATATGGGTAATCCACTTCTCAGTGAGGAGTGATGCTATTTTTTCGTGATGCGCCTCAAGTTCTTTTTCTGATTTATTGGGTCTGTTGTTGGCTGTAGTATTAACGATTTTATTATGTATCTGCAAAGCGATAACTTCGAGCTCATCATTGGAAATATCCTCCTGATAACCCAAATCCTTGGCCATTGAAACGTACTTGCGTATGCTCATTCGTGAAACGCTTAGAGACTTTTCAATATTGCGTTGAGTCATCCCTTTTTTGTGCTGATATAGCACCTCTCTAATTTCTGCCATTGTTTTAATCCTCATCTCATAACAAATCCGTTAGTTATTGGTAATGACCAAACTAACACTGTTTATTTGCTACTCAAAGTGGGACTCAGAGATGGCCATGGAGTGGGCCATTAATCGTGGCCAAACCCGACCTTTAGTGGGCTAGTAATCGTGGCCCATGACACTCCCAGCAGTTAACAGGAAATCACCAGTTATTACATCATAGTGCTGATTTTTTTCAGGCAATGATGATCGTGGGATTAGTAGGTATTGGAATTTCTATTTTTTCGATTGATTAAATCTATGATAAAAAAACTATAGTTTTTCTAAGGATAACTACATTTGGGTATTCCTGCCCATCGTGATCAGTCATTATCGCCCTACCGTGATCAGTGATTATCGCTTGATCGTGATCACCGATTATCGCCTGATCGTGATCACTTTTCCCAAAAAACAGGAATAGGTGATCACGATGCCACCACTCCATATGGGGCGTGGCTTTTGCAAGCATTAGCACCGGTTATACTAGTTAGTTTAATCGGAGAGTAAAAATGTCAGCAAAAGGAACATCTATGCGTAAATTGATTCAGATACTGCGTCTTCATTTTGAGTTAAAATTAAGCAGGCGCCAAATAGCAAACAGTCTTAGTGTATCGGTTGGTGTGGTTATCAAATACATCAATCGAGCCCTGGATAAAAATCTTTCATGGCCTCTTCCTGAGGGGATGGACGAGCCAGCTTTACTTGAAATTTTAAAGCCGAAAGCCGCTCATGCCAGCCTAAACAAGGCGCTAGACTTAATAGATTTCGCAAAAACTCACCAAGAATTAAGCCGAAAAGGCGTCACATTACAGTTGCTTTGGGATGAACATCAATCAGAACAAGAAGGCGCTTTAAGCTATTCTCGTTATTGTTACCACTATCGTGCTTATAAGCAAAGCCTAAAACGCTCGTTGCGTCAGACACATAAGGCGGGAGATAAGGTTTTTATTGATTACAGCGGTGTTACGTTCAGTATTATTGATCCTGAAACAAATGACATCAGGGCTGCTGAAATTTTCGTAGGTGTTTTGGGTGCCTCTAAGTATACGTTTGCTGAAGCCACATGGTCTCAGCAACTTCCTGACTTTTTGGGTTCTCAACGCCGGATGTTTGAGTTTTTTGGCGGTGTTCCAGCACTTGTTGTGCCAGATAATCTCCGTTCAGCCATCAGTAAATCATGTCGATATGAGCCTGATACGAATCCAACATACGCACACTTCATTGAGCATTATGGCACAGCTGTACTTCCAGCAAGGCCTTATCGTCCTCAAGACAAAGCATCTGTTGAATCAGGTGTTCAAGTTGCTCAACGTTGGATATTAGCCCGATTACGACATCAAACCTTTGTGGGTCTTAATGAACTCAATGCAGAGATTGCACGGCTATTAACCATAATGAACCAAAAACCATTTCAAAAACTACCTGGATGTCGCGAGTCAGTCTTCATGGAAATGGACAAACCTGTATTAAAACCGTTACCAGCAGATGCCTATTATTACAGGCAGTACAAAGCGTCTCGCGCAGGTATTGATTACCATGTTGTGCTTCAAGGGCATTATTACAGCGTGCCTCATAGGTACTGCGGCCAGCTCATTGATTTATGGTTTAACCAGCATACGGTTGAATGTTATTTTGAAGGAGAGCGCATAGCGATGCATCTGTATTCAAGCATACCAGGTAAACAATCCACGATTTCTCATCACATGCCCAAGAGGCACCGCATACACACCGAGCAATCAAAAGAGAGATATTTACGGTGGGCGAGCGAGATAGGTGCTTGCACACACATGGTCGTAAAAAGAATATTTGATGAAAAACCTCACCCCGAACAGGCTTACCGTTCCTGCCTTGGTATTTTGAAACTAGCGAAACGCTATGGAGAAATCCGTTTAGAGCAAGCCTGCTCCTATGGTGTACACCAGGGGGCATACAGCCGTAAAAGCGTGTTATCCATTCTAGAAAATAACCTTGACCAAGGAGCAAAAATTCATGCATCACGTGACGTGAACCTACATGGATTAACGCATGACAACATTAGGGGCTCTCAGTATTACCACTGAGTCTGTATCAACAATTTTTAATTAAAAAACAAGGAAAAAAATGAACAATGAATCCGTATTAGAACAAATGAGACAACTAAAAATGACGGGCATGCAGGAGGGCTTTCGTGAACAACAAAGCCAACCCAAACACGCCGACTTAAGCTTTGAAGAGAGGTTAAGTCTCTTGTTGGACCGCGAAATACTACGCAGAGACAATAATCGTGTGCAGAGTTTACAGCGGCGAGCAAAACTCAGGCAATCTGCAGCCATTGAAGATGTTTGTTATAAAAATAAGAGGGGTTTGGAAAAGGCAAAAGTGATGGCTCTTGCTAAATGTGACTTTGTTCGTCACCATCAAAATTTACTTATAACCGGACCTACCGGCTGCGGGAAAACATATCTTTCATGCGCTATCGGAAACCAAGCTTGCCGTCTAGGTTATAAAGTTCGCTATTTATTGTTAACGCGATTTTTAGAAGAAATGAGCATCTCACATGCCGATGGAAGCTATGCCAAGTTAATGACGCAATTACACAAGGATGATGTACTGATTCTTGATGACTTTGGATTAACAGCAATCAATGCAGCACAACGCCACGACTTGTTTAATCTTATTGAAGATCGGTATCAGCTAAAATCGACCATTATTACAAGCCAGTTTCCTGTGGCTAAATGGCATGAGTATTTAGGTGAGCCAACCATCGCCGATGCCATACTCGATCGCATCTCTGAAAATGCACATCGAATAGAACTCAACGGAGAGTCCATGAGAAAAAAAGAAATTGCTTCATCGTGATCACTTTGTAATAATCTCACCGCTTGTAAAAACAGCGCAGTAATAGGTGATCACGCTAGGCGATAATCGGTGATCACGTTCGCAGGAATACCCAAAATACTTGAGCTAATGAACGATTTATTCAATTGGCAGCATATATCATTAACTAAATAACGAGTTTTAAAATTATCGGAGCCATCAATAATTAAATCGTAGTGAGGAATATAATATAGGCGCGGTTTTCTGGACACAAAAAAAGGTTTTTTAAGAGCTATTCTTCTTAATACAAAGAGGAGAATAAAATGTCTAAAAAGCGAGCTTATTATACGGCGGCCAAGAAGGCAAAAATAACGCTAGCTGCGATTGAGGGGAAACTCACACAAGCGCAAATTACCAGTGAATACGGTGTTCACGCAACGCAGGTAAAAACTTGGAAGCAATCGGCCATCAAAGCCATTAACGATTTATTCTCTGGGGCTAATGAAAAAGAAGCCAAGTCCCAAGAGCAGCTTGTTGAGGCATTATATCAAGAAATTGGTCGACTTCAAGCGCAGCTATCTTGGCTAAAAAAAAAGCATGAACTTTAGTCTGGATGAAAAGCGCGTCATGATTGATCCTCTTGCCGAGCTCACCATTCGTGAACAATGCTTGCTATTAGACTTGCCTGTTTCAAGTTATTATTATAGTGCCAAGCCCATTTCTGTCGAAGATGAAGCGCTTATGGCGCTACTTGATGAGCACTATCTGCAGTATCCATGTGAAGGTAAAATTAAGCGGGCAAGATGGCTGTCAAAAGAAGTAGGCTATCCTGTTGGTAAACGTCGAGTAAAAAAGTTGATGGAAATGATGGGGTTATCGACTGTTTACCCAAAGCCAAATACAAGCGTTCCCAATAAGGAGCATGAGGTGTTCCCTTATTTATTAAAAGAGGTGGATATCACCAAACCAAATCAGGTTTGGGCCGCAGATATCACCTACATCCGCATGAAAGGAAAGCATGTGTATTTAGTAGCTATTATGGACTGGTATAGTCGTTATGTGATTGGATGGGCTATTTCACCTACTATGGAGGCTGAATTTTGTATTGAGGCGCTTAGAAACGCTTTGCTGCATTCGCGTTGTGAGATCTTTAACACGGATCAGGGTTCTCAATTTACCTCAAAAGATTGGATAAATACGCTAAAATCTCACCACATTTCTATCAGCATGGATGGGCGAGGACGTTATTTAGATAATATATTTATCGAGCGATTGTGGCGTAGTGTTAAGCAAGAAAAAATCTACCGGTATGATTTTGATACAATTGAAGAGGTTGAGCTGGCCTTAACGGAGTATTTTGAGTATTATAATAACCGAAGGCTTCACCAGTCCTTTAATTATTTAACGCCCGCAGAGGTGTATTATGGCCGGAAAAGACCATAAACCCTAAATGAGAGCGTCATGACTTACCCACAAGGCCCACAGGCCTATACGAGAAAGTGAAGCTCTCCTGACCTGTGGACTTGTGGATAAGTCATTCTGATAGAGTTGTGGTAAAATGACCTAAGACAATTCGTAGTAGCAATCACTATTCATACGGTATTGAGTAGGTTTAAATAGGTTAATTTGAGTGAATTTTTAACTATAAATGATGGATGAATAGCTCTTATTTTTCCTTAATTTTGTTCCAGACATGCGGACCCATATCAATAATAGTATTTGCAATTTCAATATTTAATTTTGAATTGTATTCAATTAAATTTGTTTCTGAGTTTATGGAGCTTAGTTTTTGGTAAGCAATAGATGATTTGGTGCTCCCAATATCATGTTCTGTGTATAGAATTTGTCTATGTAAATTAGACAGAGTCACGAAATCATAGTCAATAAAACCTACTTTCCCAATGCCACCAGCCACCAAGTACATAAGAGCTGGGGAGCCTATTCCTCCGACTCCAATTACTAAAACAGAAGCTTCCGCTAATTTAAGCTGGTTTTCTTCCCCAAGAAGATTAATTTGTCTACAATAGCGTTCTGATGGCATATATGACTATAAAAAAATAACGAAAAAATTTATTGAATCTAGAGCATGAACTGAAACTTTAGATACTTTAAGCTCAATATCAGCTCATTGTATTCTCAAAATCTTTTTATGTCATCAACCTGAGCATTTGTATTTGTAAAGTTGTTAAAAGGGAACGGATGTGATTAACAAAATATTAGGAAGATTTATCAGGGGAGTTTCGGAAAATATTGGTTTAATCTATTTTTTTATTTTACCAGTATATTTTCCTATCCGAGCACTTGGTGTAGAGCTTAATGCCTATGCTCAAGTCTTGCATGAAAGTACTAGGCTCATTTTATTTTTTTCACAAATTACAATTCTAATTGCATTTACCAGTATTTTCTTATCATTTTTCATGGACTTCTTAAATAAAAATTATTTTAAAAACAGTGAACATTTGTTGATTCACTGGTATCGTTTTATTGCATCAATCCTTAGTATTATTTTTATTATTAGTAGTTACTTCGTTTTAAATCCGGCTAATAAGCTCCAGCTTTATTTTTGGAGTGGGGCACATTATTTTATCATCTCATTTTTTCAGCTTTTAATCAGAGCTGAGTTAAATACATATACAAAAAATCAAAGAGTCGGTGTGACCCAGGCTAATAATTACTTCGGATTTAGTTTGAACCTAGTTGGAATCATTTCAATATTTATTTTTGGATGGTTTTATGAAAATAACGAGTTAACTGTTTATAGTAAATATTGTGTTTATTTAGAAGTCATATTTGTTATTTACTTACTGATTATTCGTGGATATTGGAGGGACTGTTTAAAGATAGTCTTAAAATTTGGGAGATTAGGGGCATTTTCTTATATTATATTGATCACCATAGCATTAATATTTTCTGGTTGTTTATCTTTATTTGTTATGTCTATTGGGGTTCTAGCTCCAATGCTGACAATTGTATTCATAGGTATAATATATAATAATTTTAAAAAATCATTACACACGAATGACCTTAAACTGATAATTAATATTTCATTGGGTTATGGGCTGATTTTAGCAGTGTTTACCGGTTCGGTATTAACTTATTTCTTACACAATCTGCATGGAAGTATTGATTTATTTAATTTTGCATATTCCTCTGAACCTTTTGTTTCTTTAATTTTAGGCGCCATAATGGCCTGGTCACTAGTTAAGAGCCATACTGAATATTCCCGAATTAAATTATATCAACAAATTTCTTATATAAATTACTTAGTGCCATTGGTTTTTTTGATTTTTTATTATTCTTTAATTAGTGAGCAGCATGTGAGTATTTTACTAATAGGGGTTTAGGTAAGCAAAATACAGATTTAGCAGGTGGCATATTATGTGAATAATCAACCCCCTCATTACCAGCGCTTAAATATCCGTAAAATGCAGGGCATTATAATTTACATTAAACAGCATGCTTCAACACATCACACACCCATGAGTTTAGGCTCATGCCAGAATGTTTGGCTGCTACATAGGCCTCACGATGGAGCTCTGGAGAAATTCTCAGATTGAATTTCCCTGAAAACGGTTTTTCTGGTTTTTCATTTCGCTCATGACAAAAGTCAATATAATCATCTATTGACTCAACAAATGCCTGTTTTAGCCCATGCGCTGTATCAGCCTGGAACGTAATGACATCTTTGGTATTAATGACTTCGCCAACAAAGAGTTCATTTTCATCATCAAACTCTACATGACCAAGATAACCTTTATAATTTAACATGGCTCTACTCCTGCTTCTTTCAGTAAACGCCTCATTGAAACAACTGCTCCCTTATCGGCCTCTTTTTTAGGATGAGGTCGATGAAAAACAGCCCGAACACCATTCAGCGCTATACGTACTCGTGATCCGCGCCCCTCGGATAATTCAGCGCCCAAGCTAACAAGCAACGACTCGATATCCTTCCAGATAATGCTGGCATTCACTGGCGTTTCAAATATGCTGTGCAGCACTTTTTTATGTTTAGCTTTCATTGGTTAATGATACCATATTATGGTACTATTTCAAGTGGTTCATACGGATATTAAATCACACGTTCTTAAATATCCTCAAAATGATAGGTGCCATAAATTTGAATGTGCTTAAACATTAGCGCGGATATTTTTTGTAAGTGCTCGCTTGGAATATCAAGTCCTTCTGCTCGAAGTTCGTCAACTATCTGTTGTATGTGATGGGTATTCCATACTAAAACAGCATTGGATACCAAACTTAAACAGCTGGCCTTATTCATAATTTCCTCATAATCGCTGGTTTTAAAGGCTCCTCTGTTGAGAAAAAATAATTTTTTGGCCAGATGGTGTCTTGACTCACCATGATTGAGGTGTAAATGAACTGTATAACGAAGATCTTGATCTGCAATATAACGTAAAATATAAATGGATTTAATGATACGTCCCAAAGCTCTTATTGCTTTGGATACATTATCAGTTCGATTGGCTAATTTCTGGATTATTACATGGGCTGGAGCCAGGCCATTCTTTAATGAGGCGACAATACGGACAATTTGATCCCAATATTTACGAATAAGTTCAATATCCACTGTACCATGAAACACTTCATCCAAATCACCATAGCTCATTGCATCATCAATTTTATAAATATTTTGCTCAGCTAAATCCTTAAGCCTTGGATGAAAAGAAAACCCATTTAAATAGAGCAGAGCAAAGAGATGCTCAGTAAAGCCATGTGTGTCCGTGCTATGAAACTCAGGATTGAGCAGAGTATCATTCTCTAATAACCCCGTGAGCACAAAAGAGGCTTCTCTTTCACCAGTTGAAATAACCTGCGTACCAAAGACACCATCTTTTGTCACGTGCGTATAGATAGAAATCGCACGCTCATAATATCCGTAGTATCTTGGATAATAAGAGGAGAGAAAAAACTTTCTCTCAATGGGGTAACGCTCACCATCCGAGGTTGAATAAGAGCCATCCGTCATTTCCGCACTGATTGGATAAGTCAATAAATGATTAATTAATCGACGATTAACCTCTTTGATGCTGTCTTGTCGTAGATAAACATGAGATGCGTTGGTCAGCGCATCAATGCTGATGCCAACAGCGCTGGTTCCCATTCCAAACAGCCCAATATTGGTTGCATGCGCAAGGATTGCCGCAAGCAATGGCTTTAATGGAAATTTAATCGGTTGCGTGTGTGCATAAAAAGGAGTAAATCCTTCCATGCAGCCTGACATTTTGGCGACTTCTGCCAAGAGTTTCTCAATTCTAATGGCAGGCATCCTGGACTGTATTAACTTACGTAATTTGACCACTTCAGGTGGAATAACCAGGGCATCCTCTTTGGTGAAACAAAATTTACCCTCATTAATCGTTACAAAATCATTAGTGGGTAAACTCTTACTGGCATTTGTGGCTACTCGATGATATTCCCCCCGTAGTGTCTCCAGAAGTGTATCAAAATCATTGGGTAGCGCAAGCTTAAGGTACTGTTGTTCTCGCTCGTTTTCCCAGGGCTGCTCACCATAAACCGTGTCCCAAAAATAACGATTATTACGACTTTTTGAAAGATAAACATCACCCGCGCTGATTTTTTTCTTGAGGACGTAATAAAAACCCATTTCCCAGTGATGGGCTTTGATTTCCCCATTCTCATCAAACACCACATCCTTCCACATTTTTGGCAGAAAGTCTGTTGGCACAACAGCAGGAAGTTTTTTAATTTCGCCATTGTGAAGTTGACGAAGAAGCTCAAGGGCCTCCATTAATGAACTTAACCCAACACTTGCGCCAAGCTTTAAGTTTAAAAATCGTTTTGAAAATTTCCTGACATAAGAAAATCGGTTAACGATATGATCGGTAACTCCAGAGGACTCCAGCTTATCGATGGCCTCACAGGCACTGGCTGTTTCAAGCATCGTGTCTTCATTAAACTGGGTCACAAATTCCATGAGGGTTAACTGCCCAACTGATGCTTGGGAATAAGCCTGTTTAATGAACTCACTAGCTGGTTTAAATTTTCCTTTGTTTCGTCTGGATACTTTCTCGCGCTCGGCGGTTACTTCATGGGTAGCGTGTCGATTAATGTCCAAAAATATTCGCTTATATACATAAACAAGGTAATCAAGAATGGTTTTAGCCGTTTCATGCAAAAAACAAATAATGATGGCTTCTTGTTTTAATTTAGAAGCCATATCACGTAGCTGGGCGGCATCATAGTAGCGACCTTTTTGAGCCAGTTCAGTGATGACCTCAGGGTGTATTGCTGACAGATTGCAGTCCAGAATCCCTAACTGTTCAATTTGGTCAAAATAGTCAAGGTACTTATTCATGACCTCGCTATTGGCATTCTGAGGCGATGTTCTAAGTTCCGCTAATTGAGCATAGGCTTCTTTGTGTTTTGGTGTGATTAATTGATACAATTCTTTTCGTTTACCAGGAGCTAAGCTTTCTGCAATACTTCGATGAAATCCCTCAACCGCTTTATTTACTTTTTGGCTTATCAGGCGGCCTAATACTAAGGAGGAAGGCAACTCAACGCGGCTCGCTTTTAAGTGATTAATAGCCAGGGCAATCAGTTGTTTTTTGTCCATGGTTTCTTGGCGTAAGAGAATCACAAGCCACTCCTCTAATCGAAGTTGCGCGGCCTCGTTAAACTCAGTATATCCAAGATAATTACGAATTTTTTCTTGCTGAATATAACTATGTGAGTTTTTATCAAATACAGGAAAAACTGAAAGTGGTTGCCCCAATTGTTTGGCAAGATAACTTAATGCGATAAAAGGTACTGTATCGTCTTTTCCAATAAATCGCCCATAAGCCCTTAAGTGGCAAAGAAGAGCGGCAAATTTAATACTTTGATTTGCGGTTTTGTTAATAAACTGGATATCACTTTCAGTGAGTGTCCAGTCAATAGCTAACTGATCTTCCGTAATCTCAATCGTGGTGTGCATCGATATTTATCCCTGAACGTTCGATATGCTCTGCTAATTTTTCTTTTGATGCTCTCGTGTAAATGGCTGTAGTGTCAATAGATTCATGCCCCATTAACATGGCTAATTCAACAAGACATCCTGGATTAGCCTGCAAAAACTGAACCGCAAAGGTATGACGCAACGTGTGGGCCGTGACGTTAATTCGTGTAATATTAGCCCGGATGGCGAGCCCGGTAATCAGCTGTTGTAAGGCTCTGACTGTTCCTGAAACTCCGCGCTTAGTAGTAAATAATGAATCATCAGCTGCAATAGCATCCCGTGTTTCTAAGTAGCTGGTTAATGCCCTGCGTGCAACTGAATTTAATGGAACCTCTCTGTGCTTTCTACCTTTCCCATCAACAATAGTGACAAAGCCAGAACGTTCTCTAATAACAACGTCTCTGAGTATTAAATTTTTTACTTCTGCCACTCTTAAACCGGCTTGTATCATGAGTTGCACAATGGCATAATTTCTTATTGAAAGGCCATGAGTGGAAAGGCCAGCCGCTCGTAACAAAGCATGAATTTCTTCTTTGTTTAATGCTTGTGGTTTAGTGGTCGTTACTCGCTTCACAAAATGAATGGCTGATGCTGGATCAGCAGAAATCAGTCCGGCCTGCAAAGCCCAAGCATAAAATCGTTTTAATACCTGAATGTGATGGTTAATGGTAGCAGGTTTACGTCGAAGTACTTTGGAGATATATTCTCGATAAGCACGGAGATCATTGGATGTCACTTCAATAAGACCAACATCTTGTTGATAAAAATCCAATACCCATGTAGTGAATACTTTTATTCCTTGAAGATAACTGGTAATTGAGGCAGGAGACAAATCCTGCTTTTCTAGTGCAGTTCTAAATTCATTGAGCAAGTCATCATGATTCATGTGTATGTATTATGTGAATAATCAACCCTGGAGTTAGCATAGCTGTTTGCTTCGCATAATACAACTAAAACGGCTTATATTATTCATATATAACCAGTTATGTGAATAATTTGTAGGGTGGAAACAGGCTGTTTTGGGCTAAAATCTATTTTTTTAGGGAAAGAGAAATGCAACTGAATTCAGAGGGTTAAGGCAAGACCTGCGAAATCTGTAATTTGCTTGCCGAAACCCCTGAGTGCTGAGTGCTGAGTGCTGAGTGCTGAGTGCTGAGTGCTGAGTGCTGGAAATGATCCAATCATTGGACATTACTAGCAATCCTTTTTTTATATCTAATCGATAGTTCATTCCCTGCATCAGCAATCCTATATTTTTACTTGGCGTTAGTGGGTATTGAAAAATTACTCTTAATCATGATACTTTGTCGATGATTAAAAATCAAAAAAATTCCTTCAATTTTTATTCTTCAAACCTGCCCCAATCATTTCGCGACAGCGACTGTGTGCCGTAGATGCACAGAACGTGAATTTAAGGAACGAATTTACCTCGAAGCATAGAAGCTATAGAAAAGATGGCGGTAGTCCCGCCGAAGCAAGCGACCAAGAGCGGGCTTGAAACCACTTCATGTGGCGTATGTTAAGAGCATAGGTCATGAGCGATGAAGAAAAGTCAGAATAGATCTGGCAGGTGTGGAACAGAAAGACGAATGTAAATGAACCACTGATGACGCGTCGATAGCGCGTGATATTGACATCGAAACCGGGGGCAAGGTCGTACTTCCGGGAAGAGTTTATGAGCGAACTTGGGTGCTGCATAAATGGTGTCCGGCGTGTAGGTGGCGTGAGTCTGTTTTCGGGCTTTTCTATGGAACTGCGGGAACCAATGTATTGATGCCAAGGGAAAGGTCAAATTGCAGAAACAATGAGGCTGATAGTACTGATGCAATACATTGGGGCGGAGCAACTCGTATTAGTGTTGAAGTCACTGTAATGGTGATGGAGCGAAGGGGTTGCGTTAAGTCGTTAGCATTAATGTACAACTGGAAGCAGGATGACATATTAGTGACAACAAAACCATTTAACATACCAAAACAACTTGTCTGGCAAGCTTATAAATTGGTGCGAGCCAATGCTGGCTCTGCTGGTATTGATAATCAATCCATTGATGAGTTTAGCCAAGACCTCAAGGGCAACTTGTATAAGCTATGGAATCGCATGAGTTCAGGAAGCTACTTTCCACCAGCGGTGAAAGAAGTAGCTATTCCTAAGAAACAAGGCGGTGTGAGAAAATTAGGTATACCTACAGTGACGGACAGAATTGCGCAAATGACGGTGAAATTAATGATGGAGCCGCTTCTTGAACCGCACTTTTTGAACGACTCCTATGGATATAGGCCTAATAAATCCGCCTTAGATGCGATAGGCGTTACAAGGAAACGGTGCTGGGATTATGACTGGGTCGTTGAATTTGACATAAAAGGTCTGTTTGACAATTTATCCCATGAACTTCTCATGAAAGCAGTGAAGCATCACATCAGCGACAAATGGATAGTGCTGTATGTGGAAAGATGGTTAACTGCACCAATTCATGATCCACAAGGAATATGCCTGCCGAGAACGGCCGGCACGCCGCAGGGCGGCGTGATCAGTCCTCTATTAAGTAATCTGTTTCTGCACTATGCATTTGATCACTGGATGACAAAACATCACCCGGAGTCTCCATGGTGTCGGTATGCCGACGATGGGCTTGCCCATTGCCGGACACAGCGAGAAGCAGAGGAAATGCTAAAAGAGATTGATGATCGATTTAAGTCTCGTGGTCTTGAAATTCACCCTGACAAGACAAAGATTATCTATTCGGGGTAAGTCAGGATACGTGTGCAAATGGGTCACATCAGTTTTAAAACCGGCTACAACCCTTTCTGCATATGGGCTATAGCCTCCAACCATAGAAATGTTCTTGTGGTTAATAATAACAGGGCTATGCAGTTTACTAACCTAACCACTACATATAGTGTTTAGCGATTTTGCTGGCACTGGATCAATTTCAAGCGCCTGCTGTATTAATCGCAAAAAAAGCTTACCTCTTGATGTGGATGTCCTTCGATTAAATCGAAACGTAAATTCATCAAGGTAGTAGGGTAAATTCTTGTGGTTAATAGCACCATGGTGTGTGCCAACCAACCAGCGTTTAAGTAACGACGCAACACGATGAGCAATCTGAATTGCATCGGTCTCTTTCACGTTATTATTACTAATCGACAAATGTGTATACCCGTTACTGCTCAAACCACTGTATCCACTCCAGCCATCTGTTCGGATTGTACTGCCTAGTGAAACCATTTTCTGAATAGTGTCGGTCAATACGCCACCGGATGCATCACTGATAGTAGAAAGCCTAATGCGTCCAATGCCACCGCCTGTGTCTTCTGCTGCTATCAACACTAATGTTTTACCGCCCGCACCACGACCCCGTGTGCCTGCGTGCTCGCCACCAATCATGGTTTCATTTACTTCAACAATACCACTCAACTTATCACGACCAGGCCGCACCATAGCTCTACGAAGTTTATGTAACCACTCCCAAGCCGTGTGATAACTACCCAGTCCAAGTGCCTTCTGCAGCCCAAGTGCACTAACGCCGTTTTTTTGGCTCACTACATACCAGATGGCTTGAAACCATAGCCGAAGAGGTTTGTGTGTATCTTGAAAAAGCGTTCCAGAAATGACTGATCCGGCATACCGACACGTTTGGCAACGGTATAACCCGCTGCTCATTTTACAAACATCCTTTCCATCGCAACGCATGCACACATAGCCATCAGGCCAACGAATAAGGCTTAAATATTCTAAACAAGCTTCTTCAGTTGGAAAAAGATCCATCAGTTCAACCACATTTTTGGGGTAGATATTCATGTGGCCGAATACTATATATAGTGGTTGGGTTAGTCAACTGCATAGCCCTGAATAATAAATCAAACCATGCTTTCCCTTCAATTTAACGCTAAGCCGTAGCTATGTTTTTCAATAATTCAATTTTTATTTTTTCCAGTGCAGTCACTTTACGTTTCATCGAGTTTATTTCCTTAGTAATATCCTTTAACTTCTTTTCTTTTATTTTGTTAGCTGTGTAATGCTCACCATATTTTTGCGTAACGAAAGTCTCTATTTCTCGTCTTATCAATTTTAAATATGGATTCCCATGTGCATTATTTTTCCTGTACTGTAATTTTCCAGATTGAATACCCTCAATGATTTCTTCATAGGTTAATCCAAATTCATCGATCGCTGATTTATCGCTCATTGAACCATTTGTTTTTATCCAGTCAGATTGGCATGTGGTATGCAAAAAATGCTCCTTTCTAGTTTCAGACATACTCGTTCAGTTCATTAGTTACACCATTATCATCAATGACCTCTGGAATTATTTTTGAAATCAGTTGAAACATATTTAATGATTCATTACCCATTAAATGCTCATGCGCAAGTAGTTGATGAAATTTTAAGGTGCATTTAATGGAGTCAATTCCATCCTCATAATAATGTACTGGATATTTCTCTATCAGATTAGGTTTCTCTGCTGTTGACTCAAGCATAAAATTCATCATGAGCTCTTGCTTTTCTTCTATTGATTCAATGTGTTCGGCTTCAGACATTAATTTATCGAAACGCATGTCTGGGCGATGCATATTTTCCTCTGAAAACACGCTGTCATAATTGATATTCATTACATCTGTGATTGTTTTTTTAGTTATTTCGTGCATTTTATTATACGTTGCTATATGCGTTATTTCGGCAATATCACGGGAAATATAATGATTTAAAAACTCAATAATACAGCAACCACGCTCAAACGAGCGTAAATCTATAACCATGCTCGTTTCACCAATTATTTTTCCTTTTGCTAAAACAATTGGTTGAAGATTCTTCGGCACTCCATCAGGCTTTACAGCTAACCCAATGTTTTTCGTTTCATGATGATAATTAATCAAAAATTTATAGTTGCCATACAAACAAATGCACTTCAGTGCATCTAATTTAGTCATCAGTAACGTTTTATTGTAAATAGTATAATAAAGTCTAATGAGCATAAAAGGCTCATTGGTTGTTGTTGTGAGGAGACCCAATTGCGTTTCACCCAAATGATCCATGTTAGCAAGTGAAAATCGTTCATCACCGCTAGATGAGGTTATTAGATTATCCTGTTTGGTGTTACTGCGAGTATTGATGCAGCATTTCTTATATTTTCGTCCACTATTGCATAAACATGGATCGTTTCGACCTATTTTACTCATATTAAACCCTTACTTATTTTATTCAACTAAAAACAACGTTCTCTTCAAATGGTTAAGATCTTAATTTGTAGAGACAAGGTGTAATTTAGACTTCGTTATTTCACTTTTGAGTTTATTTAATCTATCGTTAAGGTGGCTAGCGTCGGAGAGACTAGGTATAGCCAATCCTTGCTCTAAAATTTGTTGTGCTTTGTCAAAGTTTCGTTTGTCAGTATTATTTTTGTAAATAAATAACCAGTAAGAGTCAGACCAACCTATCCATCCCCAACCCCAAGTGGGTTCTTTATCAAGCCAACCATTATATAAGTTATCAACCGATTCAAAATCACCTTGTTTGGCATAACATTCCGCGAGTACTCGCCTTATAGAGCCAAGGTTTCGCATATCTTTGCTTAAGACATTTTGATGCATGCTCGTATATTCCAAACAAAACGACAGTGTTTTTTTAAAAAATATCGCCTTTTTTCCTGATAGATTATCCAAATTATGCGCTAGATCAACTGCCCAATATAATAGGTCGTACATCGTTTCATGCTCAAGGTCTAGCATATTTTCAGCGTCTACTAATTGTATAAGTTTCTTTAAATCAGACCAGACTCTTAAACCAGTATTACATGCCATAGGGAAGTCATTATCGGCTATGTAATCATTCTCCTTTGCAATATTATCCTGAATGCGATTAAGCAAGGTTCTAAATCGTGCTGAATTTTCAAACAACCAGTCAGTATCATACATCAATTACTCCAGCGCCCGGCATAACACCTTGGGCAATTTTATATCCATACCAATCATAAATTATTAAAATCTAACATTACCTTCAAATGCATGTTTCCAGCGCTTGCTAGGATTATCAAATTTGACTTTTTTGGGATCAAATGTGCTTGGTTCATATTTTCCACCAACCCACTCCAACAAGGATTGGTGATCTGGGTGGCGAGGCGTGGTAATGGCCTCAATAAAACGGTCGTAACCTGGCGGACCACCTACATCTTCTGGTGGACAAGTTCGTGCACCAGCAATACATAATGGGTATTTAGCATTGGATTGTTTTTCTTGTTTCCCTTCGAATTCAATGAGATGTTCCCAGCTGTCACCAAAATCATAAAGATAAGAAATTTTGTGATTGGCCGGCAGATTAAAATAATCTCGAATATTTAGCTTCCAGCCTTCCAATACCGGGTGCGGCTCGTCTTCACCATCAGGAATACCTATATGTTCTTGTTCAGTTGTAATGGGGTTATATGCTGTGAATTCATGTAAATGCGAATCTGTCCAACCCATCGCATCTTGAATTGCAACATGAAAATCCCAGAAACTGCTTAAATCAGAAATTTGAATTCGCCGCCAGATCCTAGGTTCTATGTCTTGTAGCATAATTTTAAATTGAAGAACGGGTCTTGTTGCCATGATCACACCTCAATACTTTGATTAATACATCGATAAAAAACGGATCGACTTACCTTCATCGTTTCACAAATTTTCTTAACGGACATTTTACCTGACTGACGTAATGCCTTAATGGTTTCTGCTTTATCATTTGTTAATGCTTTAGGCCTGCCACCGGTGCGGCCTTGTTTTTTGGCCAAATCCAGCCCTGCCTTAACTCTTTCTTTAATTAATTCACGTTCCATTTCAGAAAAAGCGGCACAGATATTAAACAGCAACATCCCCATATGTGATGAAGTATCCAAATTATTTTCAAGCGACACAAACTCAATGCCTTTTTCTTTAAATTCGTTAATCAATGCGACCAACTTCATCATGCGTCGCCCCAGTCTATCCAAGCGTACGACACATAGCGTATCTCCTTTTCTTAACTTCCCCATCAACCCTTTTAATTGAGGTCTATCATCTTTTGCTCCTGAAATTTTTTCTTGAAAAATTTCCTCGCAACCAGCTGCTGTTAATTTTTGAATTTGAACATCCAAACATTGTTCGTTTTTTGACACGCGAGCATAACCAAATTTCAACTCAACCTCCTGTCGTTAAAAAAACATTCCAAAAACAAGAATGATCGTGTATTTTGGCGCACTTGTTTGTGGAACTAATTTTGGAACGGAATTTTCCCCTGTTTTGCCATGAAAAGCAATCCAAAATCGCCCTGCGTCAAAAACAGGTGTTTTTGGAACAACCCCGGAGTCCCCATGTCATCCATTGAAAAAACAGCATACCCACGTTTTCCAAAAAGAAGGAAAATAAAATCGGCCGAACTTAGTAAAAATTACTCGTTGCGTCATGATGAGATGAACATGATTAATCTTGGTGGAAAAAATGATAGATCGCGATTTAACTTGGCTATCCAGCTCAAAACATTTCAACGGTTAGGCTATTTTATTGAGATGGACAAAATACCATCGGAAATCATTACGCATGTCCGTCAAGAATTAAAATATCATTATCGACTAACACCGGGTTACAGCGACAATAATAAAAGCATCTACCGCCACAGACAGAAAATTCGTGAGTTTCTGAATGTTAAACGTTGGGGGTATGAGCCTACTGATGGCGTCAATATTCATCAAGGCATGAAACTGGCTATCCAATATGCTTATGATGCCTCACATTCAATGAACAATCTTTCAGACATCATCAATGCCGTTATTGAGAAATTGGTACATGCCAGTTATGAGTTGCCCAGTTTTTACAGGCTGAGTCGTATTGTCCGTCATACCAGACACAGTGTGAATAACAAAATATTTCGTGAAACCATGCGGCGAGTCATGGCCTCTGGCCAGTCAGATTTATTCACCAGCCTGTTAAAATTACAAGATGGAACTCAGCGCACATTATTTAATAAGTTAAAAAACCTACCAAAACGACCAAGTATAAAAAAATTCCATGAATTCTTAGATCATTTTCAGTGGTTGATGTCCTTTGGAAATGTCATAAACTGTCTGGATGGCATTGCAAAGATAAAAATTGAGCAATTTGCCGAAGAAGCTAACCAGCTCAGTGCCGATGAGTTAAATGATTTTAGCGAAGCAAAACGCTATACATTAATTGCTGCCTTAATTTACCGCTCTCAAGCCAACGCTAAAGATGCCCTCGCTGTCATGTTTTGTCGACTGATATCTATTGCGCACAAACACTCCAAGACTGAACTTGAAAACAAACTCAAAAACAGCAAAGAAGATACCTGCAACATTGTTGAGTTATTTAAACAGATAATTCATGACGGGGAATCCATCACGGAGCAGGCTAAGTTTGTTAAAGAATTTTATAAAAAAATTGAAGATGGTGGCGGTTTCGCAGTCTTGACAAACAAATGCGATGATATATTGGCCAGCCATGGGAATGAGTATAGAATATACCTAACAGATATGATCCAGAAACGGCGATCATTGCTCTTTAAAATTTTGAAAGCACTTCAGCTACATAGCCCCACACAAGACGACAAGCTCATTGTTGCCATGAAATATTTATTGACGCATGAGAATCGACGCGCTGAGTTTATTACGGACGACATTGATCTGTCATTTACCACCGCGTTCTGGAAAAAGCAGATCATGGGTTCTATAAACAAGACTAAAATCAATCGCCGAGCCATGGAAAGCTGTGTTTTTGAGTATGTGTCCAAGGGGCTTAATTCCGGTGATCTGTACGTTAAAGGCGCTAGAAATTATGCGGACTATCGCGCCGAGCTGTTGCCTTGGGCAGAGTGCGGGGAACATTTAGAAACCTATTGCGAAGACGTTGGGATTGCCAATAACGCGAAGGACATGCTGGGGCATCTTAAAAAGACACTGACGGATAAAGCCCAATATGTCGATCAAAACTATTTTAACATCCCTGATTTTGTCATTAATGAAGAAGGACGGCCTGTTCTCAAGAAATATGAGCCAAAATCCAAAAGCGAGAACGCCGAAAAAATTGAAAATTTAGTTCGCTCGCGCCTACCAGAAAGAAGTCTGTTAGACATATTGACGAATGGGCACCATCACACGGGCTGGGCAGATGAGTTTGGGCCCATATCAGGCACGGAGGGAAAGTTAGACAATCCCATTGAAAAATACATTTTAACCAACTTTTGCTATGGAACAAGCTTGGGCCCGACTCAGACAGCCAAGCACGTACGATTTGAAATTGAACCCCGCACCTTATCAAGAATCAACAAAAAACATTTCACGTTGAAGTCATTAACAAAAGCGATCTTACGTATCATTAATTGCTTAAATGAGTTTCCTTTATTGCACGCATGGGGTAGCGGACAGCGTGTGGCCGTTGACGGAACACTTGAGGATATTCATGATGACAACATGATTGCGGAGCAACATATCCGTTATGGCAGAAAAGGCGGCATAGCCTACCGGCATATAGCCGATAATTACATTGCGTTATTTTCAACATTTATTCAATGCGGGGTATGGGAAGCCATACATATTATCGATGGCTTATTAAAAAATGCATCTGAAGTGCAGCCGAATATTGTGCATTCGGATACACAAGGCCAGTCCTTACCGGTCTTTGCTTTTGCGTATTTACTCGGAATTCAATTAATGCCGAGAATTCGCAATTGGAAGGATTTAAATTTGTATCGGGTGGACAAAAAAACGAAATACACCAATATCGATTCAATGTTTTGTGAGTCTGAAATTGACTGGGATCTTTTGGAGACGCATTGGCAAGACTTAATGCAGGTAATCATTTCTATAAAATTGGGAAAGGTATCCTCTTCATTTATACTGACCAAACTTAATTCATATAACAATCAAAACAGGTTGTATAAGGCATTTCAGGAATTAGGAAAAGTAATTCGCACCACTTTTTTGCTCGACTATGTGTCCAGTAAGGAATTGAGACAAACCATTACGGCAACGACAAATAAAGTTGAGTCTTATCACACGCTTGAAGACTGGATTAGATTTGGCTCAAAATATTTGGTGGCATCGAATGATCCTGATGAAATGGAAAAGGCCGTTAAGCATAACGATTTAATCGCCAATTGCATCATGTTGCAAAACGTAATTGATATTACTGATGTCTGTCATGCATTAATTCAGGAAGGTTATACGATTACGGCGGAGGATCTAAGCCATATGAGTCCCTACATGACAGAGCAGATCAAACGTTTTGGCGAATATATACTGGATTTAGGTCGTCGACCAGTAAATCTGCATGTGACAAGGGATAAATTCTTGTTTAAGGTGCGAACCGAGTCAATAGAGCACGCCGTTGCAGCATGATTTGTTTTATTATTAACCACGAAATTACTTCTATAGTTAGAGGCTACAACTCATATGCAGAAAGGGTTGTAGCCGGTTTTAAAAGTGATGTGACCCATTTGCACACGTATCTTGACTTACCCCGCTATTGCAAAGACGGAGCACGGAAAGGACGATATGGAAATAAATCATTCGACTTTCTAGGCTATACGTTCAAAGCAAGACGAGTCAAAGTCAAGTCAAGAAACAGTTTCTTCATTGGCTTCACTCCGGTGGTATCATTAAAGGCCGTGAAGGCAATGACATTGAAACTGCGGAGGGGCAGCTGGAGAAATAACACTTCCTTGAGTCTTCAAGAACTGGCTGACTTCATCAACCCGATGCTAAGGGGATGGCTTGCGTATTATGGAAAATACTCACGATCCGCTATGTATCGAGTTTGGCGGTGCGTCAACAATATGTTGTTGGCCTGGGCAAAGAAGAAGTATAAATCATTGGGGAACAGCAGAACCAAAGCAGGCAAACTAATGGAACGAATCCATAAAGAAATGCCTACGCTGTTCATTCATTGGCGCGAAGGTATGTTCGGTGCGTTGACTTAATGGGAGCCGGATGATGCGAGAGTATCATGTCCGGTTCTGCGAGCGGCTGAGGGGGAAGTTCCCTCGGTCGACTCACCAACAATGGTTTGTTTTTGACCCCCTGCCTTTGATTTTTGAGCTTATGAGCATTTAATAGTTATGAGCGAAGCGAATTCATTTAAAGCAGTTTAAAAGATAGATTTAGATTTATGCCTCGTCATTCATCGCTCAGTCGCAAAAATAAAAATAACGGAGTATTTTATTAAGAACAATGAGGAACGGAGCGCGCGAAGCGAGTGAGTAGTCATTGTTCTTAATAAAATGCGGAGTTATCTTTTATTGCGATTGAGTGATGAGTGATGAGGCAATCGATCTTTAATTATTGCTTTGTTTGTTTTTTTATTTGATTATTGGCCATAGGCCAATTCCTTTTAAAATAAGTATTAAGTTATGAGCGTAGCGAATTCCTTATTATTAATTATCCACAAGGTTGTTCTGTGGATAATATTCAAGAAGGTTTAAATAGGACTATAAGTAAGAGCAGACACTTAATATCTATTCTATAAGACACTTAAATTTCATTATGACAAATTATATACAGTGACTTTCATGGAAATAGCTGGGTTATTCCTGCTAATTCACATGTTTTTAGATTAAATACAGCTTGTTTTTGAATGCCATTTAAAATAACGATGCTTTGGTTGATGTTTAGGGGGTTTAGAGAAATTTGAGGTATAGGAAGGCCAGTAGGTCATAAGGGTTTCTATTGAGGGGATTAAGCACTCTATTCTTGAGGATTATACTGACGACCAAGGGAATCTCTTCGTTTGCGCTCCTTTTCGCGCAACTGCTCCGACATCTTTTGCTCGCCTTTAAGTAACCCCTTCATTGTGTTAATATGGGTTTTAGCATTCCCTTGGGGTGCGATAAAATCAATAATATTTCGGACGGCTGCTTGCGATTCTTGGGCATTAGCAATAAAAGTACTTCGTTTCTTATTAAGGCGTTTACGCGCAAGCCCTCGTTGTGCGGATAAGGCTTGTAAATTAATGTTGCAGGCTTTAAAAAAGGCAGGGGTTAAACACTTTACTGCGGCAAGACCAATAAAGCGTTCTTTGCCCTCTTTTTCTGTTACATCAAAGCGCTCAATCATTTTTAAATAACCCGCACGAACTAATAATTTAATCGCACGTTGAGCGCGTTTTAAACCAATACCTGCTTTATCGGCAAGAAACTCAATAGTCAGAGAGCGAAACCCTTCGCTTGCATGCGGAACACCTACCCTAAGGCTTGCAAGCTCAGTGTAATGTAATAATACCTGAGAAATACTTGCCAAGGCTTCGCGTGCTTCTGAGCGCTGTTGACGAGTTGAATTGCGACGCATACGAATGTCTTTAAAATATGAGTTAGGTAAACAGTAAAAACGCTGCCAGGCATCTATCGCCCAGGTAATTATTTTAGGGCGAGCTTTATGACTTTCTGGCTTTTGAAAAAATCGTGGAGAATCAGGATCATGGCCGCACCAATTGCCTTGGCGCACCACCCCTGCCCTACGGGCTTTATACTCTTTGCCTGTTGATTTCTCGACGAAATCAATGCAATCCTTCACCAACACACCTTCTTGCACGCGCACCATATCCTTAGCGGTAGCTAATTGTTGACTAATCAATTAGTTAGCGCTAAGATATAATTGTTGAGGTTATATATATTAGCGTTAACCGAAGAAGCCCGCGCCAACGGGCTTTTTTTATTTATATAAAATTAATATTATGTTCGCTGCATTTTTCCCTTTCACCTACTGATAATTCATTTAACCGTTTCAAATATACTTTTGTAAGAAGCTATTTTGTTCTATATAAATTACTCTTAATAAAAAATTATGTCAATAAAACCAGAGCTCTAACTCATTGATTTTATTCACTAATAATATACTATACTACGCTAATATACACTAGTATATACATGTATATACATTTAACCCGTTGAAAAATAACTCGTTTTTAAATTTAATTTTAGTATAGCCAGAGAACCCTGTGATATATACAAGTATATCTTTGTATATTGCTATATATATATATTATTGGTATTATTTTAATAACCAATAAGGAGATACTATGGCAACTAATAATAAAGCAAATGTAATTGTTCTGGGTGGCGAAAAAGGTGGGACGGGAAAAACAACCATTGCTGTTAATTTAGCTATAATGAGAGCACTAATGGGAAGTGACGTTCTATTTGTTGATGCTGACAAACAACGATCTGGAGCAAAGTTTTTTGATAGACGAAATGGTAATGGTGTAAAACCCGATATTACATGTGTAAATATCTTAGGGAAACATCTAAATTCTGAATTAGACAGAATGGCGACTCGGTATGAAAGTATAATTGTAGATGTTGGAGGAAGAGACTCTGTTGAATTGAGATCTGCGCTAGTTGCTAAATCAGTTTCTAATTGGTATTCCCCTATTCAACCATCTGAGTTCGATATGGATACGCTGGAAACTATCGAAGAGCTTTCTGAACTTTCTCAAACATATAATCCTAATTTAAGGGCTCATATAATATTGAATGCATGCTCAACTCATGCACAAACAAAAACCACAGATGAAGCAAAAATTGTAATCAAGGATTCATTCCCAAATTTACATGTCTGTGATACTACCATAGGACATCGAGTATCTTTTAAATATTCAATATCAAACTCATGCTCCGTTGTAGAATTTGAGGCAGATGAATATAAAAAATTACCTGCATATCGAGCACAAAAATACTTACATAAAGCAAGCAATGACATTATCTCCTTATATAAAGAAATATACCGAGAAGAATTTCACTCCATCATGGAAATGGCCAATTTAGATATGGAGGCTAATATATGTCTTTAGGATCTCATCACCGAAACAGAAATAAGTTAGGCGCCCCTAAAACAGTAGAAGATTTTATAGAAAGCGCAAATGCAATTATAAATTCAAAAGAAGCCATTAAAAAGCCATCTCAGGAAGATATTTTATTAAGCTTTTCAGGGAGGATAGACAGGGAAAATGAGTGCGAGAAGAAACCTGTACTGCTTTATTTAAAAAAAGATATTGCAACAGACATTGAAAATTATTGTCATGGAAACAAGCAAGGGATAATGAATTATCTTATAAGAAAAGGCCTGGATCAATTAATAAAAGACAACAAACTTCAACTGGTTATGGAAAATTAAATATATATTAATATATACAGATATATACTCATATAATATATACAATATTAGTATATATCTTGGTTAATAGTCTGCGCAGCTTGCTGTTCAAGCCCCATGGAACTTTTCTGTCGTTTATTGATAAACACTTAAACCATTTTAAATTAAAGCTTAGAAAATAAAGTGGAATGTATAGACGTATTTATTTCAGATGAATGCGTCATTTTAGCAATCGGTTTTTTTGCAATAATTTGTAAACACCAGAAGCTAACAGGAATCTGATCATGATCAGTTAAACCAACTTGATTGATAAATTCCGTAGAAAAATCATTAAGAAAATCTTCTTTTAATTGATCAGGAACTAATTTAATTTGAGCGCCTGCGGCTTTGAAAAACTCTTTAAGTTGTTTCGGCGATTTATAAAAATAGATCATTTCTTCTTCAACTATCTCAACTACGCTTAATCCTGACTTAACCAACATATTCTCATAAGTAGCGATATCAAAAAAGGAACGAGGGCTAACATAATTTAGATAAAAAGGAGACCATTTGTTACTAGCACAAACTTTATCAAGGACAAGATGATACTGAGATTTTCGATGAGACAATAACAAAGCGATTTGAGCACCATCTACAGCAGCATTGGC